>NZ_DBNHEF010000070.1:0-86316 GCF_057138825.1 Candidatus Defluviilinea gracilis | reverse complement strand
AGACCCTTTATTTTTTGCCCGGGAGCGTGAAGTAAAATGTTGCGCCCTGCCCCAGCTGCGATTCGACCCAGATCCTGCCGCCATGCACCTCGACGATGCGCTTGACCAGCGCGAGTCCGATGCCCGTCCCGTCGATGCGGGGATTCAATTTATCGAATAATTCGAATACCTTTTTGTGAAATTTTGGGTCGATGCCGATGCCGTTATCGCGCACGAAAAAGACGACCTCGTCCCCGGTGGTTTCGGCGCCGATCTCGATGACCGGGTTGGGCTGATCGCCCATAAACTTTGCGGCATTGTCCAGCAGGTTTTGCATCACCTCGATCAGCCGGTTGCGGTCTCCATGGATCGAGGGCAGGTCGGTCATCACCATCACCTCGATCTTTTTCTGGCTTAAGCGGCTCTCCGCGCGAATAAAAGCATCTGCCATGATCTGCCCAAAGGGAACGAGTTCCGGCGGGTTCATCTTTCTACCGATGCGCGAGAGTTCCAGCAGATCGTTCAACAAGGTTTCCATTTTGTGGTTGGCTTCCGAGATCCGTTGAATATCGAGCCTGAGTTTTTCGACATTTCCGCTCAGCGCGTCTTTTTCCAGGTAGCCGAGAAATCCGCCCATGGTGATGAGCGGCGCTTTCAAGTCGTGAGACACGGTGTAGGTGAAGCGTTCCAACTCGGAGTTTTTTTCCTCCAGCTCCTTGATGAGCGATTCGCGTTGCGCTTCGGATTCCTTTTGGTTTGTAATATCCATGAGCACGCCCTGAATATACAAAAGTTTGCCCTCGTCGTCTTTAATAACAACAGATTCGTCTCCCAACCAAACCCACTCCCCATTTTTTGCTTTCATTCGGTATTCCGATGCCACGCCCCTGCCGCTGGCGAGCATTTGTTTGATATCGTTGAAAACCTTGTTTTTATCGCCGGGGTGAAGGAGCGATTGCCAGAAATCCGGTTTCGATAAAAAATCCTCGGGGGAGTATCCGAGCATGTTCTTGATCTGCGGGCTAATGTAGACGGTAGGGCCATCCTCTTCCGCCAAATCGCGGTAGATGGCGACGGAGGTCTGCTCCACGAGAGTGCGATAAAGTAACTCCGTTTCGCGTAAAGCCTCCTGCGCCCGCTTTTGCTCGGTCATATCGATCGTCATGCCGATCATGCCCCGCACTGTTTCGCCGTCTCGGATCGGCGCTCCGATCACCATTAAGTGATGAATCTTCCCGTTTTGTTCATGGGTTTCTTCTTCCCGTATCGATTCGCCCCCAAGAATGCGCACATGTTGTTCCTTGTAGGTTTTAATTATCGCTGGCGGCAGGTCCAACTCCTCGACAGTTTTGCCGATTAAATCGCCCGCCAGGCGTTTTGAGATGGGGTTTTGCAGAAGGTAGCGATCGTTCTCGTCGCACACCCAAAAATCAAATGGAATGTTTTCGATGATCGTCTTCAGCAACACTTCATTGGAGCGGAGTCTTTCCTCAGCCAGTTTATTTTCGGTGATATCCAGCAAATATCCCTGGACGATCGCCTCCTCGCCCGCCGCGCCGCCTGTCACATATAAACTTTCGTCCCGCATCCAGATGACCGTGCCATCCTTCCTGCGAAAGCGATATTCCATCTTGAATTGCGCGCCCTCATTCAGCGCGCGATTTTCCTCCGCAATAAATCGTTCGAGGTCTTCGGCATCGAGGCGCGTGTACCAAAGGTGGGGTTTCGTCAGCCATTCTTCGGGAGCAAAGCCGGTTAATTGCAACACGCCCGGGCTGACGTACAACCAGCGTCCGTCGGGTCCCGGCTCCGCGCTATAGATCACAGCGGGCACGCGCTCAACCAGTTCGCGGTATTGTTTTTCGGCTTCGCGTAAACGCTCCTCGGTTTTACGTCGCTGTTCGACTTCATGTTGCGCGTGTTGTAACGCGTCGGCAATCCGTTCTGTGCCCATTTGAAGCAGGCTGGCGGCTATAAAAAAGAACGTCGATTGCGCGACCCACATTGCCATTGGGTTAGCGACTTCGTTGATCTCGCGCAAGACGCCGACACGCTCAAGAACGACAAAAACGCCGCCGCCGATCACGCTAATCAGCGCGACGCGATTTGCCCACTCGCGCCCAATGAAGATCCCAGCCGCGAGGATGGTAATGAGCAATCCGCTATACCCAGGCGCCAGCACGCCGCCATTGAACGACGCGGCGAAGAATAACAGGATCCACACGCCCGCCACCAACGCGCTTCCCGCAAGTTTTACCTTCCCTTTGCCGATCAGATTTAACAGCCAGAAGCATAACGGGTAGATCGGCAACGCATAGACACTGCGAAGCCTAGCCTCAGGCACGAGCGCCGACCACACCGCAATAAAGAGAGTAGTCGCCGCGAGCATGGCAAGCGTAACGGTTCTTAATTGGGTCGCGGAGCGCGTCAACTCTTCATCGTCGAATACGGGCAGGGGAAAGATTCGTGTGAACATGACTTCCTCGCGAGATAGGTTGAGCCGATTGACGCCGCGTATAAATCTTGCAAGCCAATACGGATTAAAGTCCCCGCTTCATTCCGCCATTGAGGCTGATTCACACACCCAACCCCACTCTCGCCCGTGATTGCGAGAAACACGAATCAGTGTCCCCCGGTGCGATATCGATCGATCAGCGCTTTCGTGCGCGGGTCTTTGGGTTTGCTGAACAGCGTGGACGGTTTGGCGTCTTCGATGATCTCGCCCTCACCCAACACGAGCACGCGGTCTGCCACTTCGCGCGCGAATCCCATTTCGTGCGTGACCACGAGCATGGTCATGCCGTCTTTGGCGACCTTCTTCATCACGTTTAACACCTCGCCGATGAGTTCAGGGTCGAGCGCGGAGGTGGGTTCGTCGAACAACATGACGCGCGGTTGCATGGTGAGGGCGCGGGCGATTGCCACGCGTTGTTTTTGTCCGCCGGAGAGACGCGCCGGATATTCATCTTTTTTGAACAACATGCCCACGCTGTCGAGATTTTCCTCGGCGAGCGCAACGGCTTCGGCGTGGTCCATGCCCTTGACTGTGACAGGTCCCTCGATGACGTTTTCCAACACGCTCATGTGCGGAAAGAGGTTGAACTCTTGAAACACCATGCCTGTCTTGAGCCGCACGTCGTGAATGAGCTGGCGATGCTCTTTGCCGCGTCCGTGACTTTCGACAGTAACCCCATCGACTTGGATGATTCCGTTCGACGGCTCTTCGAGGAAATTGATACACCGCAAGAGCGTGCTTTTCCCAGAGCCGCTTCGTCCGATCAGGCAGACCACTTCGCGCGGCTGAACATCGAGCGAAATATTTTTCAGCACATGCAAGCGCCCGAAATATTTATCAAGGTTGGAAATTTGCACAATAGGTTTCATTTAGCGATCCCCTTTGGCAAGACGCGCTTCCAACCGTGATTGGAAAAATGTCAGGATCAAAGTCATTATCCAGTAAAACATAGCCGCCATCAGCAGGGCTTCCAGATTGTTGAATTGAGCGCGTCCCACTTTGACTGCGCGCCACATCACCTCATGGACGAAACCGGTCGCGGCGACCAACGCCGAGTCTTTCGTCATCGAGATGAAGTCGTTGCCCATGGGCGGGATGGCGAACCGCAAGGCTTGCGGCAAGATGACGCGGCGCATGGTTTGCCCGGGCGTCATGCCGATTGCGGCGGCGGCTTCGCGTTGCCCTTTACTTACCGATGCCAGCCCGGCGCGGAAGGTCTCGCTCATGTATGCGCCGTAGTTTAATCCGAGCGCGAACACGCCAGCCGTAAAGCCGCTTAAGTTGATGCCTAATTGCGGAAGCGCCAGGAAAAAGAAAAAGATCTGGAGGTAGAGCGGCGTGCCGCGAATCAATGAAACGTAAAATGTGCTCAGGGCATAAATGGGTGGAAATGTTGAAAGCCTTCCCAGCGCCGCCAGCAATGCCAAACAGATTGCCAGTAGAATGGACGATGATGAAATGAGAAGAGTTTCCCCGAGACCGGAGCCGATAAACCCAAGGTTTTTCCTCATGAACTCGGCGTCGAGTTTAATCGTTTGAAAGCCTAGAATACTCTGTCCGCTGAACAAAAAAATTAAGACCAGCAATAACACGCCCCATGTCGCGCCGACGCCCATGCGAAATCCCCGTTTCTTTCTTTGCTGCGCCTGAATCAGTAGTTCTGCTTGCGTAGTAGGTTGCGTGTGAGAATGCGCGATGGTAGAGTCGGTTTTCATGACAAAGTCTTTCCATAATACCTGTGCCGACCGGGTATGATCAAATTTGCCGCAATTTTGTAATGTGTCAGGATTTACGCAGTTGGCGGGCAGTTCTTCTGCCGCCGCCGCAGTGCAGGTTCAACTGCGTGAGTCCTATGTGTATGTAATAATAAACGAACAGGAAGCGGTGAAAACCGCTTCCTGTTCGAGCAAGAAACTAGTTGGGAGCCTGGGTCAGATCAATATCGAACCATTTGAGCGAGAGTTCCGAGAGTTTACCTTCTTCGTGCATTTTCGTGAAAACTTTGTTGACCTCAGCAAGAAGTGTTGCGGCAGACAGGCTGGAGGTCTTGTCGAATGCGGCGGCGAGATCCTCTGAGAACACTGGGGAACCGAGTTTGACGACCGGGAAGCCTTCGGCGATATTCGCATCTACGACGGTTTCCGATGTGACATAGCCTATGAAATCTTCACGACCTGCGGCGATGGCTTGGGCGCATTCCTGATCGGTCTCGAGCGGAACCACGGTTACGTTCGGCGCTTCGGCATAAATAGATGCTTCGGGCAATCCCAAGCCAGCCATATCATGGTTGAGCCAAGATTCGTAGGTGGTGGCGGTGCCAACGCAGAGGGCTTGCCCCTCGAGATCGGCGAGGGAGGTGATGCCCGCATCGGCGCGAACCGCGATAACCGCCGGGGTGTAATAGTACGGCACGCTGAAATCGAGGACTTCCTGGCGGGCGGTGGTGACGGTCATCGAGCCAACGCTTACATCCCACTTGTCAGCCCACGAACCGGCAGTGATCGTATCCCACGATGGGGTGGCGAAGCAGGTTTCCACACCGAGCGCGTCGCCGATGGCGATGGCGGCGTCCACGTCAAAGCCTTGCATCTCGGCAGTGGTCAACGCGTCTGACGGACATTTCGTATCGGCAGGACGTTTGCCCTCGGTGTTCAGGAACGATTGCGGCTCGTAGTTGGGATCGGTCGAAACGAGGATGTAACCGCGTTGTTTGATCGCGCTCAGCAAATCATCCGCTTTTCCGCCGCTTCCGCCGCCGCATGCGGTGAGCAAGAGCGCGGCAACGATACCAACGACCAGCACTTTGTAAAGATTCTTCATGTTCTCCTCCAAGAGAATTAAGAATGGGTTTGAGATGAACCGTTCATCTCGTTGGCGCAAGGATAGACCATTTCCCGCGATTCGACAAGTGCTCAGTCGTTAAAGTTTTCCGAATGACATGCCGAATGGGCATAGAATCTCCGCAATCCTTTATCGGTTTGAAGAATTTAGGGCGTTCGCAAGTTTTCCGCCTAAAATAACTCCTTGCCTATCGGCGTATTCATAAAATATGTGCGCGGTCAGAATGCTTAGCGCGATTGTAAGGAGCGATGTCGCTATCGCCGAAGATGGATATGGCATGTACGCTTCTGTGATTCTATAGATCAAACCAGTGGCGCTGCATAAGATGGGGACGTGGACCAGATACAAGGAAAAAGAAATTTTTCCCAAATAGACCGAAAGACGGGATGAAAATAATTTTGCAAACCCAGAAAAGGACAGCGCAAGGGCGACCAACCCCGCCGCAATGATGAGATGAAATACCTGTCCGTAATTCGGAGCTCCGATGAGAACCATGATGGATATGCCGGATATGATCTGGATCCACCACATGCCAAATATTTGACCTAGCCTTGAATAGATTGTCGTATGCACATAGAGATCGCACAGGATAATTCCCAGTAGGAAAGCGTTCAACCAGTGTAGTTCTTTAAAATAAAGTACGATGAGAATAAGCGGGTATGCAAACCATCGCATTCCTTTATTTCCAAAGAGGCTGAGAAAGCCAAAAAGAAAGACGGACCCGAAGAACTCAGGCTGCATTGTCCAGAGGACGGTATTGTACGTTGTGTCGCGGTTGAAATTGAAGAATGTATCCCATACGGCTGATTTAACTGCTTGTGTCAGGGAAGGCTCAAATTCGTAGAAAGTAAACAGCCACCCCTGGCTTGTATGAGTCCCCAACCGTTCACCCAGATCGTTATTGGTCATCCCGCCAGCGGACAGGATCACGAACGCAAATAAGACCGAAGCCAGAATCGGGACGAACAATCTTGGGTATCTTTTGATCACGCTTCTGGTCAGATATTCCGCGCTTTCGAGATTGCGATTCGCCTTCGTGAGTTGGAAATATTTCCTGCTGAGCACGAACGCCGACATGACCCAGAAGACCCAAACGGCGAAATTCCCATCGTGGAGGCCGGTTACGAAATATTGACCCGCTTTGGACAAGAAGAATGGAAAATGAGCATTTAAGTACGATGCGATCATCTTATCGATTCCCACGAAGAACGCGAGGTGCAAGTGATCGAAGATCACGACTAGCGCGGCGATGCCTCGGATACCCTCCAATGCCAGCATCTTTCCTGAAGTTTCGTTTGCGGTTGTATTCAGGTCGCTTCCCATATAATATTTGATTCAAGTATAGCATAGGCAGATCGGCGCGATTGGCGGTCGCCTTTATTGGACACGAGATTGGAGTTTTGTTAGAGAGAAGCGGGAATCTCTTCTTACGCAACATGTTTGCAGTAGAATCTGACCATCAATTGGAGTAAAACATGAAACTTGTCACTGTCTCACAAATGCAAGCCATCGAAAAAGAAGCCGACTCAAAAGGCTTGACCTTTGATCGAATGATGCAAAACGCCGGTCAGGGATTGGCGGAAGTCGTTGCCGACCTTTTCGTTGATGAGGAACAGCTCGAGGTCGTCGGCTTGGTTGGTCCCGGCAACAACGGAGGGGATACCCTCGTCGCGTTGACCGCGCTTGCCGAAGAAGGTTGGAAGGCAAGATCATACCTCGTCAAGCGCAAGAAAGATGATCTGGTCAAACAATTTGTTGATGCGGGCGGGAATATTTTTTCGGGCGACGATGCTTTCGATCAACTTGGCGAATCTCTCGAAACGGCCGATGTACTTCTCGATGGCGTCCTCGGCACAGGCATCAAACTCCCTCTGAAAAAAGAAGTTGCCGAATTGCTTTCCGAAGTTGGCGACCTGCTCGACAGCCTCGACGAATCTCCGCTCGTGATCGCGGTGGATTGTCCGTCGGGCGTTGACTGCGATTCTGGCGAAGTTGCAGATGAAACCCTTCACGCGGATGTGACGGTGACCATGGCGGCGGTCAAGCAGGGATTGTTGAACCTGCCTGCCTTTGAGTATGTCGGCGAGCTAAAAGTTGTGGACATCGGCTTGCCCATTGAGCTGCCTTCGCTCAAAAATTTGCAAACGGAAGTAGCGGATGAAGATTCTGTCTCCGCGCTTCTGCCGGAGCGCGCCCTCGATTCGCACAAAGGGACATTTGGTACGGCTCTCATCGCGGCGGGATCCGTCAACTACACCGGGGCAGTCGTCCTTGCGGGAGAGGCGGCGTATCGCGCGGGAGCGGGATTGGTCCAATTGGCGATCCCCGCGTCCATCCACGCGGCAGTCGCAGGTCAGGTTCCCGAAGCGACGTGGGTCTTGCTCCCACATTCAACAGGCGTAATCGCATCCAGCGCATCCGAAGTGTTATCGAAAAATTTTGAGCGAGCGACAGCGTTATTGATCGGTCCCGGTTTGGGAACGGAAAACACGACAAAAGAATTCATCGAGAATTTGCTGGCTGGCAAATCAACGCCGAAAAAATCCGCGATTGGTTTTGTGCATGAAGAAAGCGATTCAAATGCGGCGGAGAAAAATTCCCTACCGCCATTGGTCGTTGACGCGGACGGACTGCGTTTGCTCGCGCAGATCAAAGACTGGCACACGAAATTACCTGCGCCCGCGATTCTCACGCCGCACCCCGGCGAAATGTCCGCGTTGACCGGGTTGTCGAAAGAAGAAATTCAAGAGGATCGGCAAGCAATTGCCGTCAAGTATGCAAAAGAGTGGGGACATGTCGTTGTTTTGAAAGGCGCGTTCACCGCGATTGCTTCGCCCGATGGAAGGACAACCATTATCCCGGTCGCATCGCCCGCGTTAGCCCGCGCAGGGACAGGTGATGTGCTTGCCGGTCTGATCGTCGGCTTACGCGCGCAAGGACTCGATGCGTACGACGCGGCAGTTGCCGGCGCATGGATTCACGCGCAAGCCGGTCTCTACGCCGCAGACGATCTCGGCACAACCGCCTCAGTCATGGCAAGCGATGTGTTGAATTCGATCTCGGATGTATTGAGTGATTTGGAGTAAAAAATATTTCGTACTGCGTACTCCGTAATGCAATATTTTGTTCTTTTCACAATTATTCGAGCAATAAACCGAACCACCGAGACACGGAGACACTGAGAAAAGCCAATTAAAAACTCCGTGACTCAGTGTCTCCGTGTTTCAAAATGGAGCACAAGGATTGCTCGGTTAGGTTCTTAATCTGCAATATGTTGCGGTTTCTGGACAACCAAAAACCGTATAACAAAAAGACTCTCCACGCGGAGAGTCTTTTCGTTCATCACAAATTACGAAGTACGCAATACGCAGTACTAACTGTTCATGAACGCTTCAAGGTTATCCTTGCTGATGCGGAATGCTTTGCCGACTTTTTTGGCTTTCAGGCTTCCGTCATTGATCGCGTCCAAAATATCAGACTCTGTCACCTTCATGAACTGCGCGGCTTCCGCGGGGGTCATGATGTCCGGCATTTTCGCGCCGCCAGCCGCTCCGCCGGGCGCCGCGTTTTGGAATCCGCCTTGCAGAGCCTGTCCCATAATGTTGCCGATACCCATGCCCGCGCCGATTCCTGCGGTGAGACCCGCTCCGCCGCCCTCGTTTTGCGCGGCATCGCGCATCGCGTCCGCGGCTTGCAGTTGAGTGTAGGTCGCCATGTCGAGCATGCCCATGTCGCGGAGTTCCTGCGCCGACTTGCTCGAGGGCTTCAAGTTGCCGATGTAGAAAGTTTTGAGCGCCATGCCGAGCGCTTCAAAATCATCCTGCGCCTTCGCGCGGACAGCGGCGCCGATCTCTTCGGTCAGCCCGATCAGATCCACGACGCTTTTTGCGGCTGTCGTCTCGCCGAGCGCATCCTGCAATTTCGAGAGCAACATGGTCTTCAAGCGTTCTTCAATATCCGCTGTGCGATACGAACCTTGCGCGCCGACAACCTGCGTCACAAATTGTTGAGGGTCCTTCACTTGGAACGAATATGTTCCAAACCCCTGCAACAACGCGACGCCGAGTCCCATGCCGGGGTTGCGCACGATGATCGGTTGCGGCGTGCCCCATTTTTCATTTGCAAATTCTTTGAGCGAAACAAAATACACTTCCGCGGGGAAGGGCGTGCGGTCGTTGAACGCCTTGCCGATCAGATCAATGATCTTCGGGATGTTCGCAGTCGCGATCGTGTGCCTGCCCGCTCCGAACACATCTAGCGCGTTGCCGTCGCGGAAGAACACCGCCGCCTGCGACTCGCGCACGATCACCTGCGAGCCGATGCGATAATCGCCGATGCCCGTTTCAGGAAAACGATGGACGATCTCATCCCGCATCTCATTTGGATATTCAATAACGTCAAAAATTCTAGCCATGATTCTCTCCTTTTGAAGAACGTTGGTGTGATTATAGTCTATTCTACGATAGCAGACCTCACAGGTTTCAAAAACACTTCGACAGGCTCAGTGCAACGCCTGTGAGGTCTTTACCTAATCTTTCATCATCTTTCCCGTCCCCTTATCGCGCAGCATCAAAATTTCTGCCATGATGCTCACCGCGATCTCCTCCGGCGTTTCGGCGTTCAACTCCAGACCCATCGGCGAATGCGCGCGCGCGATCAATTCATCGGACACGCCTTTTTCTTTCAACGCCTTGACCGTCGTCAGCCACCTGCGTTTCGAGCCGATGACGCCGACGTATGCCGCCTTCGATTCAAGCAGCGGAGGCAGACCCGCCGCGTCGACTCCGGATCCACGGCTGGTTACCACTAGGAAGGTTTGGCGCGTCAATTTGAGTTGACTCGGCAACTCCGCCATCGGAACTGGGTAATACGCGTCAGCCCCCGGCACCGACTCGGGATTGCAAAACTCCGCGCGATCATCGCTGACGGCGACTCGGAATCCCAGCCACTTCGCCAAATGGACGACTGCCTTACCCACATGTCCGCCGCCGATGACGACGATCATCGCGGGAGGAAGGATCGGTTCCACAAACACCTCCACAGTTCCGCCGCACACACCCGGGTCGCCGCGCGTCGGGCTGACGAGGTTATACACTAGCGAGCGCGGCTTGCCGTCGCTGATCGCCATCCACGCCTCATCGAGGACGCGGTGTTCCAAGTCCCCGCCGCCGACGGTGCCGATGAATTTTCCATCGGGGTAAACGAGCATTTTGCTCCCCACGTGACGCGGCGTCGACCCTTCGCTTTTTGTCACCGTGCAAAGCGCGGCGGATTCGTTATTTTTTTCGAGTTCTGAGAGGGCTTGAAAGATCGAATTCATAAAGTCCTGTAGAGGTGCAACACAATCTGCCTCTACTTAATTATTCCAATAACCCCAATACCACCGGCAACAATTGTTTCTTCCGCGAAACGATACCTTGCGCTTCGCGCGTGCCATCGGCGAGAGGGGGATAAGGTAATTCATCAAGCACCGGCGGGGCTTTGGAAGAGATGATCAGCCTGCTTGAGCCGCGCACGATATCGGTGATGAGCAGCATGGCAAAGTCGAGCCCGCGTTTATCTTTGAGCGCGTCCAACGCTTTTGCGAGGGGAACAAGATGTTCAGCGAGCTGCAGGAGGTCGGTTACTTCGGCTTGGGCAATGGCAAGCTTGAATCCGCCCGCTTCATATTGTTTGATGTCTGTGCTGACGATCTCATTCGGATCGCGGTTCGAGAGACCGGCTCCCGCGGCGAGCAGCGCTTTGCCGAACGATTCAATCGTCTCGCCTTTGAGCGGACTTCCGCCGACGAACGCCCAGCGCGATAATCTCTCGGCGGCGTCTTTGTCGCGAGGCGTGGTGGTGGGAGATGTCAAAATGAGCGTATCAGACAGAAGTCCCGCGAGAAGCGCGCCGGCGAGGCTGGGCGGCATGGAGAGTCCCGCCTCCGCTGTCATCTCCGAAACGAGAGTCGAGGTCGAGCCCACGATATCCACCGTGAATCGAATCGGCGTGTGCGTGTGCGGGTTGCCGAGGCGGTGATGATCCAAAATTTCGAGGAGCTCGGCTTCCTCGAGCGCGGCGATTGCCTGGCGCGGCTCGTTGTGATCCACGAGAATAATTTTCAGGCGCGGCGGGTTGAGGATATCGCGCTGGCGCGCAATGCCGAGATATAGATTATTTTCATCCACGACCCAATACTCATCGGTTTCGTCGCGCAGGATGCGGTTGAGAAAATCGCGGATGTGACCGCTGGCGGGGAACTTCGGCACATTGGTGTCTGCCGCGTCTTTACACGGCGCCGACATCATCTCGCGCACGGTCGTATCGCCGGGGCGCGGGCCGAGCGTTTGCGTGAAATATTTGAAGAGACTCAGTCCGTTGATGAGACCATAAGGCTTGCCGTCTTCATTAACTACAGGCGCGATGCCGCCGGTCTTGCTGGCGAGCGTCCACGCGAGACCGAGTTGCGAGTCGGGGCGGAGGCTGTCGAGTCTCTGCATCACTGACTCAAAGCGCGGCGACGCGTCGGTGAGCAGGACGGGCGGGTCGAGCTTCAACTGTTTGAGCAGCCACGCTGATTGCGGATTTAACGCTCCCGCGCGCGCCGCGACCGCTTCCGCGCCATCGCGTTCGCGTAGAAGCCATGCGTAGCCCATCGCGGAGGCAATGGAGTCGGTGTCGGGGTTGACGTGTCCGATGACGAAGGTTTTGCTCATGGCTTTTTTAGAGGAAGTCTTGTAATTCGAATTCGCCGTTTATCAACGACAGCGATGGAATGTTTCAATACATCGGGTTTTACCGTTTGTAACACGCGCGCTACGAGATCTCGCATTTCGGCTTCCGAATAATTTCCGCCGCGAAATAGAATGACGCCCGGTGCATCGTTTCCACTCTGCGCCAACAAAGTCCCGAAGTCGAGATCGGCCGTGATCACGATTCTCTCCTCGTCTACCGCCTGAGCCATGATGGTCGAATCTGTTGCTATTGCGAGATTCACGTCTTTCGCGTGAATAGCCTCATGACCTTTTTCCTGAAGCCAGGGGATGAGTTCAGGCGAAGCGGGCATGTCAATCAGGAATTTCATCAGGCAAATTCGATGACTTCTTCTTCAGCCAGCGACGCCGCATACAACAAGGCTTCGTCAATATCTTCCGATTCGAGATAGGGGTAAGCCTTGAGAATGGAATCGCGAGTTTCACCCGAGGCTAATAAACCGAGCAAGCGAGAGACAGGGAATCTCAGATTGCGGATGCAAGGTTTGCCGCTGAACACGTCTGGGTTGATGGTGATTCTTTTAAAACTCATTTTGGATTCCTCTTTGCAATTGGTTGCCGCTTAATTATACCCCTGCCTAATTACCTGTTAGTAGTTTGTTGATGTGCGCGTCGAGTTCGTTCATGGTTTTCAGAAAGGCCGATTCGAGATCAACCTGATGCGCTTGAGCCAGAATGATAACAGACCAGAGGCAATCTGCAAGTTCGTGCGCGAGTTTGTCATGCGCTTCTGATATTTCGCGTTTGCCTTGTAACGCAACGACCAATTTGGATAGGTCGCCAACATCGCCGACAAAACCAAGCGCGATTTCTTCAGTCGTCCATTCCGCGCCGTATTGCTTTTGTTCAAGCAGGGCATACTTTGCGCGGATTTCAGCCGCTCGTTGAAGGATCGCTTGAAATTCCATTACTTCTTCATCGCCCGCCACACGCGTTCGGGCGTCGTGGGAATCACATCCACATTTACGCCGATGGCATCGAGGATAGCATTGCCGACGGCGGGCGCGACTCCATCCATGGGAATCTCGGCGACGGCTTTGACGCCGAACGGGTGACTCGGCTCGAAGGTCTCGACGAAGATCGTTTCGAGTTCGGGCATCTCGTCGGCGCGGAAGATGTGATAGCGATCCAAATCGCGTTCGATGGCATCGCCTTTGTCGTCGTAGCGCATCTCCTCGCAGACCGCGTAGCCCAACGCTTGAGTCATGCCGCCCTCGATCTGACCCGATGCGGTGAGCGGATTCACGATCACGCCCGAGTCAACCGCCATCACGAGTTTATCTACCGTAACCGCGCCTGTTTCAGTGTCCACGGTCACCTCGGCGAATTGCGCGGCGAAGGGAGGTGGTGAGACTGGCGAAACATAACTTGCCACACCCATGATCTGTTCTTGTTTATCTTTGTGCAGAGAATGCAGCGCGATCTCGGCAAAGGAAACCGTTCTTCCGTCGGGGGCGATGGCTTGGCGATTCGATAATCGAATCGTTGCATAATCTGATTCTGGAATCCCCAACATCATCGCCGCGCGGACTTGGATTCGCCACGCGACAACTTTCGCCGCGTTCACCGCCGCCGCGCCTGAAATGTACGTCGTGGACGAAGCGTACGCGCCTTTGTCGAACGGAGTGAAATCGGTGTCTGAGGAATAGCAGATCATATCTTCAAGCGGAACGCCTAACACCTCCGCCGCCATTTGCGCAAGGACAGTGTCTGAACCCGTTCCCAGATCCGTCGCGCCGACTAGCATGTTGAATGAACCATCGTCGTTCATCTTGATCGACGCGCCGCCCATATCCAAATATGGAATCGCTGTTCCTTGCATGACCATTGCCACACCGATTCCCCTACGCAATACGGAGTACGGATTACGTACTTCGTATTGCGTATTGCGTAACGAGCGCCACTCCTCATTCCCATACTTATCATCCCACGCGATCGCGGCTCGTCCTTGCGCGACGCATTGCTCCAACCCAACAGTTTGGACGATCTCAGGTCGCGGCTCGCGTCCTTCATTCCACGCGGTTGAAAACGGATGATATTCGCCAGGTCGAATCGTATTCCTCAAACGAAAATCAATCGGGTCGAGGTTCAACGCGCGGGCGATCTTTTCCATGTGACGTTCGACGGGCCAGTATCCCTGCGGCACGCCGTAACCGCGAAACGCTCCAGCGGGCGGCGTGTTGGTGTAAACCACGTCTGCATAAAATTGGATGTTCGGACTCTTGCGATATTCGCCATCGCCGACATACAACGCCATTGCTTTGTGTCCCGTGTTGCCTGTGACGGTCAGCGCGTGACAGCCGTACGCGCCCGTGTCGGATAGCGCGTACATCGCGTTGGCTGTGATCGTCCCGTCTCGCTTCACTCCCGTCTTCATCTTGACTCGCATTGGGTGACGCGAACGCGCCGCGATAAATTCTTCTTCGCGCGTGTATTCGTAGATGACTGGTCGTTTTGTTGCAATCGTGAGATGCGCGGGCACGTCTTCCATCAACACTTCCTGCTTGCCGCCGAACCCGCCGCCGATGCGCGGCTTCACCACGCGGATTCGTTTCACTGGCAGATTCAACACAGGCGCGAGCATCCTCCGCACATGAAAAGGAACTTGCGTGGACGTGCGAATCACCAAACGGTCGTCTTCATCCCAATATGTGACGCACACATGCGGCTCGATGGAAACTTGTTGCACTTTCGGCACTTCGTATTCAGCCTCAAAAATATGATCGGCTTCCTTGAATCCTTTTTCCACGTCGCCGATGTCGATGCGGATGTGCGCGGCGAGATTCTTTTCGGGGTTCGAGTCGGCAAAATTGACGTACTCAGGCTCGTCGTGGATTCGAATCGCATCGGGGTTCATCGCTTCGCGCGAGTCGAGGATGGAATCCAGAATTTCGTATTCCACGTCGATCAGACTCAACGCTTTCTCCGCGATTTCGGGACTCTCCGCCGCGACGAATGCAACGCGGTCGCCGACAAAACGGACTTTGTGATCCAGCGAAAACGTATCGAGCGGACCTGGGATCGGATCGGACTGCCCAGCGGTGGAATACACCACGTGCGGAATATCCTGCCACGTGAGCACAGCCGCAACACCTTTCAATTCTTTTGCGCGCGTCGTGTCAATTTTTTTGATGCGCGCGTGCGCGTGTGGCGAGTGCAAAACTTTCGCATACAACATGCCGCGCGCGTCCATGTCGGCGGTGAAGGCGGGCTTGCCCTGCACGAGTTTGACCGCGTCCACTTTTTTCTCGGGCTTGCCGACGGTCTGCCATGTTTGTGATTCAGGCGTCACCACAACTTTTGGGCGCGTCATCACGCCAGCGAGTTGTGGTGAATCAAAACCTCCCATAGGCGCATCTGTTTTTGGCGCGCCGAAATCCCAATTGATCGTGTCCACGCGGAACGGTTCATCGCCGCGCATCACCGCCGCCGCTTTCAACACGGCTTGCACAGGTTTGAGATAACCCGTGCATCGGCATAACACGCCGCTGATCGCCTCGCGCACTTGCTCTTCACTTGGATTCGGATTCTGTTCGAGCAACGCCTTCGCCGCAAGGATTTGCGCGGGCGTGCAAAATCCGCATTGGATCGCGCCCGATTCGACGAACGCCTGTTGTAGCGGATTCAAGCCATCGGTCTTTTTCCAACCTTGTTCGGGATGTTCGCCCAACGCTTCGATCGTGACGACAAGATGTCCCTCCGCTTGCGCCGCGAGCATGGACCCCGCGTTGACAGGTTTGCCATCCAGCAGAACCGTGTCCGCGCCGCTCAGTCCGCCCTCATCGCCAAATTTGACGCCGTAATAGCCAAGTCTGCGCACGGCGGAGAGCAATGTTTCAGATGGCGCACATTCGATTTCGTGCTTTGTGTTGTTGATTGAAAGTTGGAGTTTCATACAATTCCTTTAATTGAGTAAGCGGGATTTTTAAAGATCAAATCCACTGAATTTTTGGATGGACAATAATTTTGATGCTGAAGGCACTTAAGGCAATCCAACAAACCTTAGCACCCTAATACACTCCAAAATTGTTGCAAAATGAGCTTCCAATAGCGTATCCTTAGAAAGGAAACTTCCTCGAGGATTCTGATAAAAAGCTGATTGAATATAATAAATTAATTCCTTGTCATTATCGTATATTTCTGGTACTGGTATTTTTTGATAAACCTTCTTGATTTCTCCAATTTTCGAGTAAAAATTATTTAAAGTACTGATTATGTGGTCATCAAAGCCTGATGATAAGAATTCATAAAAATCTGGCCAGCCATGATAAAGTAGTATTAGGGCAAATAGAGTATCCTTGCTACCTTCACTACGTGCTGAAAGAAGTTTTATGGTCTGTTCATATTTAACCGCGGTTTTAATTCTTCGCGGAACAAGAAATCGGTTTATCCTTGCAAAATTTCCAAGTTTAATGCCTTTAATAAGTATTCCGTGTAGTAGTTCAGTTGCCTGTTCATATGTAGGCTGTATCACATGGTATTGTTCAGGAATTATTTTATCCAGGTAACTATTTCCATCCATGTTAGTCCCCTCATATTTTCGATTTATATAGCTCGAAATTAGGTTATTGTCCATTACAAAAACCCAAATACAATTTCTTACCGACAAATAGTTCTTAATAGATTCAAGCAATTGCACAACATTTTCTGGTGAGCACCGATCTAAATTATCAATGCATAAAATCAATTTATCTTGTTTATTATAAGTCAAAAATATCCTCACCAATTCTGTAAATGCTCTGTTTGTTTCTTCAATGTGATCAATGGTTTGTTCCCAATCCGAAATAGTTATTTTCTTTTCAATTTTTTCTTCGTAGTCTTTGACATCACCCAGGGTTAATCCTGTTAGCTTCCTAAGTGCCATGTCAGATAAAGCTAAAGATGTAACTTCAATAACCCTTTCAGCATATTTCTTCCAATCAAAAAACCTAGTCTCATCCAGTCTTCTTAAGTATTTTAATAACCGTACAATAACAGGGGTTAAAAGATTGTTGGTGGAGTCGTACTGCCACGCATCAATGATTTCTATATGTAAAGATTTGCTTGTTGTCATTGTTTCTGTATTTTTAGGCATCTCCAGAACCAATTCCTTTTCCGTTGATCCCCTCACAAGCAAACTCATTTTATCTTTTATTACAACTTTCTCTGATGGCTTGTTAATTAGCTCGTGGTCTTTGTTTGTTTGAGCTAGCCTGTTAAGATCCGCCATTATATTTAGGGTACTTGTCTTGCCAGTTCCCCAGCTCCCATACAGCCCTATAGTTGATGGACAATCATTGTCTGTGAGTCTGTGGAGAATAATTTTTGCCAATGATTGAGCGTTTAATTTGTCTTGGGAAATATTAATAATTGGATCATGGATATTCATTACTAAAATCTCCTATCTAATCTGCCTAGTATTATTGCTTTTACATTTGCCTTGCATTACATAGATTCTGTGCGAATTTTCTCGCGCAATTCATCAATCACAATTTTATTCCCGTTTTCATCTTTGTAAAACCACACATCCCAGCCGTTGACGGGCGCGCCGTTCATCAGCGATTTCGCCACGCCGTGGATCGAGCCAGTGACCTCGCCGCATTTGATGTGTCCGTTCGATAGGATTTTCGCCCGTTTGCCGTTACGCGCGAAGTAAAGCGACTCGCCTGGATTCAATAATCCGTTTTCGAGCAACGCTCCAAACGGGACCCGCGCCTGCTTCCGTTTCTCGGAGAGGATCAACACCTCGGATGGGGAGGCGAGAACCGCGTCAATGCGTTGTTGCGCGATCTTGATATATGTTTTGTCGCGTTCGATGCCGATCCAGCGGCGACCGAGTTTCTTCGCAACCGCTCCTGTTGTCCCTGAGCCAAAGAACGGATCGAGGATCACATCCCCAACGTTCGATGACGCGAGCAAAATCCGATACAGTAGCGCTTCGGGTTTTTGTGTCGAGTGCGCTTTCGTCCCGTTATGTTTGACGCGCTGTTTGCCCCTCACAAGCGGGAGTTCCCAATGTCTCCAGTCGGAGCGCATTTGCAGGTCTTCATTCAAGGCTTTCATGGCGTGATGATTGAACGTGTACTTCGCGCCTTTTTTCTTCTGCGCCCAGATCATCGTTTCATGCGCGTTGGTGAGCCGCACGCCGCGAAAATTTGGCATAGGATTGTCTTTGATCCACAATACATCGTTTAGAATCCAAAATCCCAAGTCTTGCATGATCGCGCCGACGCGATAGATGTTGTGATACGTGCCGATGACCCAGATCGTGCCTGTGTCTTTCAACACGCGTTGACTCGCGCTCAGCCAATCCCGCGTGAACTCGTCATATGCTTTGAAATTCTCGAACTGATCCCAGCCGTCGTTGACCGCGTCGACTTTGGTGAGGTTGGGACGATGCAACTCGTTGCGCAGTTGCAAGTTATACGGCGGGTCGGCGAAGATCACATCCACCGAGTTCGCGGGGAGCGAGCGGAGGACTTCAACGCAATCGCCGCGTAGGATTTGGTCGAGGGGGAGATGAGCCACGGGTCGAATTATACCGTCATCGCTTATTCAGATTTCAGTATGAACGCTACTCTATGGCAAAGTTGGATTATTTCCCTATTAAATAGCCCAAGCTGTCTGTTCGCTCCCGCATCCAACCCGTTAGTCCACTTTGAATGCGAACCTGCCACCACGTTCCATTGTGTGCGCAGGCAGGACCGCCAATAATTGTGAGAGTTGTTCCCTTTTCCACTTTCGATATGCTGTTTTCGTAATACTCCAGTGGGACGATAGGCGCTGTTCGCAAATTGACTTTTTCCCAAATGACTTTAGCGCGATCGCCTACTTTAAGCTTTACGTAACTCAAATCATCGCACCAATACTTTTGCGTTGAAGTTTGAGAGGATGTGGAACCCAGAACTGGCGCTTTTGTATTTGGCGGGGTAGAAGACGTGAGAACGATGGTGTAGGTAACACGAATCGCGCCATCGTTTGATGTTATGGTATTTGTCTCGTTGGTTGCCCAACCATCTTTTCTACTTAAGTAAACGCCTTGCGATCCAATAATATCTGCTTTCTGAACCCATTCCTTGAGTTTGCCGCTCAGAAAACTGTACAGTACACTCGCAACAAATGTAAAAGGGCTGCTTTTTGTGAGTAATGTAACCCCCAATTTCTCAGCGCCCTTTTTTGCTACTGATCCAAGCGCCTTTCCAAGACCTGCAGATGCCGCCTCATAAGAAAGGTCTGCTGGTAATGACGATTTGTCCTCGTCCACAGCCATGATCGTGATGTAGACCCCGTCTGATACTTTGGATTCGTCAAAACTGACTGCCAGTAGGCAAGGGGCTTGAACCGTATCTCCTTTGCGAACTTTCAGCGGTTTATCCCCCGGACAGAACATGCCACTCGATTTGCCGGATGTATCGGCCGCCAGGATGATTAGGCGAAATTCCCCGGGGCCGGTTACGTCCCCTACGTTTGCTAGAAATTTGATTTCATCAATATACAAATTGACAAAATTAATATTGTCACTTTTTTCCTGTGATAAATCAAATTGGGTTTGTGTCTTATATTCTGATGAAGTTCCTCCGTAAGGCAGTGTCGTCGCCAAGACTAAAAACGAAAAAATGAAACGTAGCCTGAGCATGGTTGCCTCCTTGCGTTCGTATATCAAAGTTTTTCGTGCGCCTGTAATAAGCAATGAACGAATCCTACCCAAGAATCCCCGTCTGGACAAGGCGGAATTGGTTACGCCTTCGATAACGCAATCCCTCCGAGGCGCGCTCATCGGCAGGCAATGCCTCGCCGAGCTGTTTGCGGGAATTATGCAAGCGATTCCAAGCATCCCCTCACTATGAGAAGAGTTATTTCAACCAACTCTGCTCGATGGATTTGGCTTGTTCAGCAAAGTAATTCTTCACGGCATCCCACGATACAATCTGTAAAAGTATCGGATCGGGATCGTGCTCGGCGCTCTCGAAATAAACCAGGCGTTTTGTAACTTGAACTTCAAAGTCGCGAACGGACGGATATTTTTTAGGAGCAAGGTCGAGCAATCTTTTCAGGGGAATATTTTGCGAAATAAAATAGAGGTCATAAAAATCTTTGCGGTTTGCTCTCGATAAAATGGCGTCCATTTTCATCAAGGCAATGTCTTCGATGGAGGCGATGCGGAGATTCTCGTCCTCCACCAGCGGATTTAATAGAGTGTATCCATACCCGAAGAATCCAACACGAACATTTTTTACAACAAAAACCAGATTCCCCCAAGATGTATCTGACAATTCGGGTTTCAATGGAGCGAGCGCGTCTTCAAGGGTGTTGCGGATGGACGGGATATCTTCGGTTGGCGAGAAGAGGTCGATGTCAATAGATCGGCGATGCCCCAGTTGAAGCGCGAGAGCAGTGCCGCCCGCGAGATAGAAGCGATTCCCGATCCTGCTAGTGAAAAACTCGCGCAGTACCATGCGCATTTCTTCTGTAACAGTATCCCAAAAGAGCGCTGTCATTTTTCAGCGCTTAAAACAAGAGTCCAGAAGTTGAGATGCGGCTGGGGGAGCCTTTCGCCGCCGAAGCGGTTGATCCATAAAACGATCTGCTCCCGCGAATAGACGGTGAACAGCCATTTGATCTCAGCGCGGTTCCCAAATTGCAAGACGCGCTCGATGATGGTGTGCGAATCCTTTTCAGGGACGAGTTTGGCGATGTCGTATTCCTGAAAGAACGGGGCGAGGGAGGAGGGGATGGCGGTCATGGGATGCAATTGCTACGCGGAATCTGGCTGGGATATAGGCGGCTTACGATTTGTTATTCTGGTCTTTCCGCTTCTGCGCTTCGTTGAATGCCGCGCCAACGACAACGGCTTCTTGGCTTCGGGCGTGGAAGTTTTTTGCTCTTCGATCATAGTAGTTTCCTTTTAGGTAATAAATCGCCTGTTTGCCAGAGCGGTTTGCTAATCTGAGAACAAACAACTTTATTTCAGTCGACTCTTCATCTCCTGCAAATGGGCTAGGATATCAGGATTGAAATCGAATTTGCCCGCATGGGGTAGGGCGTCGTTGAGGATGCGTTCCAGTTCAACGGCGCTGATCTGGTTGTGCCGAATCAGGAAAACGAGATCATCCAAATCACGATCACTGCCTCGATCTAGCTTGCTGAGCGCAATGCTATATGGATCGAAAATAAAGACATCAACCTTCCCAAATTGACCGATGTGAATACTGCGTTGCTCATTTCCTTCTGGCAAGGGCACGAATCGCTCGATTGGGACTGGCTCCGTATCCAACCCCAGTTCGTTTGCAACTTCCTCGATGGCAATTTGAAAAGCGTCTTTTTGTAGGTCGTCGCCTACGTAATCAATGTCGAGTGTTTCGCGCGAACTTCCGAGAAGGATTAATGCGCTGCCGCCAAGCAGGTGAAGGGTCGCTGGCTTGGGGTAGCGCATTCCCAACCGCTGGAGAAAGTCATGGATAGCCTGCTTGGATACCGTCTTCATTTGAACTTTTCCATATACTTGACCAGACGCTCTGCGCCATGTTCATACGTTTCAAGCCAGTTAATGCGCTGTCCGCTTAGGACTTGATGTCGCTTTGCCAATCTCACAAGTGCGTCGTTTGGATTTGAATCCAGCGAGACGTCTAATAGTCTTGAAAATAAATCGGGTAGTTGTATATGTTCTCCAAAGATTCTAATCAATCGCTCTCTGTACTTTCGTTGAAGCAGAACGGCGGCTGTATAGTAAAAGCGAAGGTACAGTTGACTCGGCTGTGATGAAAGCGTTTCGTCTGCTTTTTTTGCATCGCCGAAAAAATCAGGATGACGCAGAAATAAGGGTATCAAAGCCATGCGCACACGGGCATCCCGGCTGTCTGCCAGCGATTGGATGAGTGTCGCGGAGTCAAGCAGAGGATGTTGGCTGATTTGTTCCCCCATCAGAAACCGCACATCCCGCGCCCACAGTTCGGACACCAATTGCTCTTCGCTCACAGTAACAAGACGAGTGTTCATCGAGGTCTATTGTACTTCCAGGCACCTCTTCGCCAGCGTGGACGCAACGTCCATGCGATATTCGGCGGAGCCGTACTCATCGGTCGCTTCGTGGAAGGCGTTGCGCGCGGCGGTGGCGACATCGTCGGAGGCTGTGCCGTCCATGGCGAGCATGGGACTTTTGCCGAATCCGCCGACAGCGAGGCGCGTTCTGCCTGAATTCCACTGCGCGAGCGCGACGCAGACAATGGGTTTATCGGCAGGCGTGCGCGAAACATATTCAAAGGCGAGTTTTACGTTGAGTGGAATGGTGATGGAAGTAATCAGTCCGCGCGGGCGAAGAGGCAAAAATTCGCCGAGACTGATCACTGATGACTGATCGCTGACGACTGATGACTGCTCACTGCTCACTGACAACTTCGCATCAAGCGCGAGCAACATCGTCGCAAACGTAGACCTGCCGTCGCATGAAACCAACGTCCCTGCAACAGTGGCTGAGTTGCGGATGTTGAGCGGGGCTTCGAGTTTCAACGCGCGTTTCAATGCTTCGAGGCAATGTTCCGATTCGAGGAGCGATTGCAGGGTGAGAGTCGCACCGAGTTCGAGACTGTTACCGTTTACGCGGAGCGAATCCAAGCCGATGAGTTGGAGGTCAACCGCTTCAACCGAATCAGTCGTCCCGTCTGCATTGAGCGAAGTGTGAGAAAGAAGCGTGCCGCCTCCGAAGGGCAGAGTGTTTGGTTGTTTGAGAAGCGCGAGGGCTTCATCCAAAGTTTTTGGGCGATGATAGGCAGTGATCATGAGGACTCCTTTATATCGTCCATTATACAATCAAACATGCCGCCACCTTTCGATGACGGCATGTTTGATGCGGTTGACTGCGCGCGTTATCCGGGCGGTGTGAATGGCGCCAGTTCGGGCAACAGATATTCGTCTTTGAGCGCTTGCACTAACATCTCGAACTCGTCGCCGTTTTCGTAATGACCAGAGAAACGCCACACCGGTTGGATGTATGGCTGACTGCCGTCGAGTTCGCCTGCCTGCCAGTGCGGGTTGGTGATGTAATACATCAATTCGATTTTTTCGATTGTGAGCGCGGGCGGCGTGTATGTTTCTAACGATTCTGGATTCTCATCGTAGGTGTTGATCTGGTCGGCGGTGACGGTGAGTTCCATGGGCAGTCCATCTTTTGGGTTGGTCGCCATCGAACCGCTGAAGACTCGCAGAGTGGGGTAGCCGCCGAATGCCTCGTCGGGAATCGCAAGTGTTTCCAGTAATATCGGGTCGCCTTCGTTGCCGAGGTTGTTGATATCCATGTTACCGTCCGGCGCCAACTGAACATAACTTTTTCCATCTTCCGCTTTGAACAAGATCGCGCTTTGACCTTCGAGTGTGATGCGCTGTTGCGTGCCGCGTAAGATTTTGAATTGCAGATTTGGGAATGGAATCTCGAACCGTTCGACGCGCGCGATTAATGCGCCGGTATTGTCCACGCCTTCAATAGTCGCCCAAATGTTTACAGGACGATTTTGCGCTTGCATCAGTTCGTCCAGATTATCGCCAGTCAGGTGCAGATAATATGTTTGTCCCTTCACGAGGGTTGCGAATGTGTATTCGGTCTTCGAACTGCCGTCTGCTTTACGGATGATGTTGATCGAGATGGTGCCGCGTTGGTTGTCGAATCGTTTTCCGATATCTGGACCTTGTTGGGTTTGTCCTCCGCCGCCAGGGATGATCAGTTGCTGGTCGACGAAGATGAGCGCGTCGGTCATGCCGTTTGCCTGCATGAGTTCGTCCACGGTGATGCCGTGCGATTCAGCAATGGAAATGAGGGTATCGCCTTCTTGCACGATGTAATTCCCAACGCCTAAACCCGGGGTGGGCGATGCTGGCGGGAAGGGAACCGGCGTGCCGCTCAAGTTAAGTTGGTAGAAGCCGAATCCGCCGCCTCCACCGCCGCCGCCCATGGCTACGGACATGCGGCTATCAATGAGCGTCCAATCGTACACGTCGCCTCGACGCGCGCCTACCACAAAGGCGTTTTCAAACGGTAGCGGAATATCGGCTGGCAATGCGGGCTCGAGGACGATTCGTTCGCCTTCTTGAGTTTGCAAAACATATTGTCCGTTTTCAGAGGTCAGCGTGCCGACCACGCCGTCTTGCGCGAAAGGCGATTCTCGCCATGATTCGATGTTGAACTTCTTGATGTCGTTCACCATGACGAACTGACCGGTCGCTTCGACGAAGGTATTGCGGTCCAGCGCTTCCATGCCGGCGGTGTTGCCGGTCACGGTAAAGCCGTCAATTTGAATGAAGGCGGGTTGCGCGGGGTCGAGCGCGGGGATGGATGACGGATAACCGTAGATCGCGATCGTTTCGTTTTCGGGATACTCGCGCGTCCACTGTTTCATGTTTGCGGGAGAGGAGTTCATGCTCTCGATCTTCCCGGCGGGGATAGAATCGTTCATGAGTTTTTGGAACGCTTCTTCGGCGGAAATGATGTTGTACGTCTGCGCGGAGGCGGGTTCGTAGCCCGGCAAGTTGGCTTCCACTTGCAGCACGGTTCCGTTTTCATCGAGCATCACGCGCATCGGACGCGTTGTGAAATACTCGTATCCAATTGGGTAACCATCGGGCGAGAGCGGTTCCACTGTGTAGCCGCCATGCAAGCCGTCTATTGCTACCTTGTGCGGGAAGTCGAATCCATGCGAGGATAGGAATTCGTTGATGATCTCTTCCGCGTTGGGAGGATAACTGCCGCCGAAAACATTGAACACCTTCGAGGTGTCGGCGGTGTACGTGAAGAAGCGGTCTGTGGTCATCGCCAGCGATTGCTTGCCGTCTGTGACGAGGAGATAATCCGTTTCACCGGTGACGGGATGTTTCGCCACGTACACCTGACCTTGAATCCCGAATCGCTGAGCCAGCGCTTGGGCTTGCTCGACCGTCGCGGGCGTTTCTTCTGTCAAGAGATAGATACTTGCTTGCGAGGGCTCGTCTGGTAGTGGCGCGTTCAAATACAGTGTTGCGCCGCGCCAATCGTAGCCGTCGTTTGGCGACGGAGTGACTGGCGTCTCGTTATTGTTGTTGGTGGACGACTCTGTTGGCTGAGGCGCGACCGTTTGATTCGACGCGGGTACTTCGGTCGGCGTCGGCGCGACTAATTTGATTGTCCAACTCATGAAGAGCGCGAAGACGATCAGCGAAACCGTCCATGCCAGCGCGGCAGTCGCTTGCTTGCGCGTGAAGTGAAACCACCTCGGCGAAGATTTTCCGCGATGCGCCTGCCTCAGCGATTGTTCCAATTCAGCCGCGAATTGAGAATTGGGGTTCAGTCCATCAGCGGTTTGCGCTAGCCATTCATCCATTTTGTCTGTGTCGTTTGTGAATTTATCGTTCATAGTTCTGCCTCCATTCTTAGGGAGGTTCGCTCGCGCAGGTCTTGCAGTCCGCGTGAGACGAGCATTTTGACCGCCGCCTCGCTCTTGTGAAGCGACGCGCCGATCTCTTGATTCGATAGTCCGCCAAAATAGGATAGGACAACCGCCTCCGCGCGATCCGGGGAAATCTCTTTCAGCGCGCGCGCCAGCGACTCAAGCCTCAGGCGTTGATACGCCGCCTTATCGGTAGGCAGGCTGGGGCTGGGAAGATGAAGCGCGTCGTCCAGCGGAACCTCAGGCTTGCGCCCGCGAAAGAACATCAGCCGCTTCTTCGAGGCGATCCCCAATATCCACGCCGCGAACGACCCGTCGCCGCGATACGATCTGAGTCCCTCCAAAGCGGATACGAAAGTCTGCGAGGTGAGGTCCTCGGCATCTTTGACGTTGCCTGTGTGCGCCATGTGATAGCGATAGACGCGCGGCACATATTGCCGATAGAGTTCGGCAAATGCGTCTTCATCGGCGAGCGCGTTACGCGCTAAAGCGAGATCGTTTGCGGCGGTTGTTTTCGTTTGTTCGACCATGTGTGTGATCAAGTAGCCTCCTGTGTTGTTGTGCGCGCAGTAGTAGTATGTTGCAGGAGGGCTGAAAAAGTAACAGGGAAATTTTAGGCACTGCCGAAAAAGCGGGACGCAGATCAACGCAGAAAACGCAGATTTTTTTCTCTCTCTGAATCAGCGTGAATCAGCGTTCACGCCGCGCTGGCGCTCGGCGCAAGTGTCTGCGTCCTAGAAATTATTTCTGACAGAGTCCAATGTTTGTCAGTGATGAGGAGCGCCAACCTCATGTTTCGGGATAGACCTTCCACCCAAGTTCGTTCAAACGCGACTTGTCGAATTGTTCCTGCGGCACGTTGATGAACAAGGCGTTGGCTTCCGCCAGCAATTCGTTTGTCTCTGCATCGTAAATCCCTGACCACGATTCTGCCGCCCGCGATCTTGTTCTGCCCGCCTTGCCGACGATCTTCAACGGTTTGCCGATGGGCACATTCTGACGATACTTGATCTCGAGTTTCGCGGTGAACTGAAAGCGCGGATTTTGCAAGTCGCTTCCCATGTGCGCGCGGCTGGCGGTCTCATCGAGCATCGAAGCGACGATGCCGCCGTGCAACACGCCGGGATAGCCTTGAAAATGATCGGGCGCGGTGTATGTTGTTTCGACTACGCCCGCTTCCGTTTCGTAAAAATGCAGGTGCAAGCCGACGGGGTTTTCAAGCCCGCAGATGAAGCACATGCGCGAGTTGGGTTGTTTGGATTTCATAGTGGGATTATATTCGATGATATCGGCTCTCCATCAATATCGGTTTACGAGGAGGGTTTTTTTGGCGTGTAGCGCTACAGAGCTTTTGAGATTTTCTCTCCATGCTCTCGGTGTTTTCTGTGGCAGGGACGTTTGTACGCGCTTTTCCACACTCGGTTTACGAGATTTCACTTTGCGGCTAAGATTAACTCATGCAATTCGGAAATTTCCATGGCTTGCGAACCATTGCGCTCGAAAATAAATTCTTTCGCATCGAGAGTCTTGCCGAGGCAGGTCCGCGTATTGTGAGGTTGATTCCTCGATGGACGGGCGAAAACCTATTCGCGGAAACTCCGCAGTTCACCGTGAACGCCCCCTACGGCGAATATCGTTTTTACGGCGGGCATCGTTTTTGGGTCGCGCCTGAAAGCCTCTCGAGAAGCTATGTTCCGGATGACGCCGGCGCCACAATAAAAGAAATTGAGAATGGCATTCAAATGATTGGAGCGGTAGAGCCGGGCAGTGGATTGCGTAAAACTGTTTCGGCGCAAATCGGTTCGGAACAACCATTCATCATCGTCAAGCATCGCCTCGAAAATTTCGGACAGGCAACCATCAAACTTGCGCCGTGGGCGATCACCATGCTCAGACCCGGCGGCGCGGCGATCCTGCCGCAACAAGTCGGCAATGTGGATGGCGACGGGCTTCTGCCGAATCGCCGTTTTGCTTTGTGGCCCTTTTCGCGCTGGGACGATGCGCGGTTGAAGCCGGGCGATGAATTCATTGTCGTGAGATCCGATTCCACAACGGGCCCATTCAAACTGGGATATTTCAATCCGCGCGGCTGGCTCGGTTACGTCTCCCATCAGGCGCTGTTCATCAAACGCTTCGGCGCGCGCCGCGATGAAGAATACCCGGACTTCGGAAGTAATTGCGAAGTGTACACCGATGCGCGCGCGCTGGAACTCGAGACGCTCGGTCCGCTGGTGGAACTGGCGCCCAAGATGGATGTGATTCACACCGAAACATGGGAAGTGTATAACATCGACAACCCGCCGAAAGAATTGCTTGCAGGGCGCTCGTTGCGGGAAATCATCGCGTAACCATTCAGGAGTCTGCATTGAAAATCGTCGTCATCATCTCTGCCATCGCTGAATGGGTGGGCGTCAAACCGTTGTTTCCCGATTCAAAGATCGACTCGTTTCCCTACGGCGAATGTTTTACTGCAACAATTTCCAATCGTGAGATTCCCTTTTTTCACAGCGGATGGGGAAAGATCGCCTCCGCGGGAACCCTGCAATATCTCATTGACCGTTACGCTCCCGACTTAATCGTCAACCTCGGCACCTGCGGCGGGTTCGAGGGCGTTGTGAATCAAGGCGATGTGATCCTGGTCGGACAGACGATCGTGTACGACATTGTGGAGTTGATGGGCGATCTCGACATCGCCAACTACTACGCTTCTTCCCTCGATTTGAGCTGGCTCGCCGACCCTCTGCCGCATCCCGCCCGACGCGCCCTCGTCGCTTCCGCAGACAGCGACCTGCCGCCGGAAATGATACCCGCGCTCAAAGCGAAGGGCGCAGTCGCCGCCGATTGGGAATCAGCCGCGCTGGCGTGGGTGGCGCGGAAGAACGGCGCGCGCCTGCTCATCTTGCGCGCTGTCAGCGATATCGTCAATGAAAATGAAGGCGAGGCGTACGATAATATCGAAATCTTCAACGAGCGCGCAAAAGGGGTCATGCAAAAGTTGATCGCTCAATTGCCCGATTGGTTGAACGCGGTGAAGTTATAGATCCATTTCCATCAAGACATCTTCATCTTCGTTTGAACCAGGGATAGGAATTTCTGTAAATCCAACTTGTTTGTAAAACGCAACGGCGCGTTTTTGGTGGATGGCGTGTGTTTCCAGCCTGATGCGCTGATAGCCCGCGCTTCTGGCAAATGCGAGCAATTTTTGAAGCATTCGATATCCCAGCCCTTTGTTGTGATGCTCTGGCAATAGCCATAACCGTTTGAGTTCGCAAACATGTTCGGCATGGCGGCGGATCGCGCCTGTGCCAATCATTTCCTCGCGATGAGTCATCACGAGGAATATCCCGCCGTTTTCGAAGTAGCTCGCTTGAATATCATCCATGTCGCCGAGTTCGCCGCGCGCTTCATATTCAGCGATTGCTTCTTCCAGCGGTTTCGCGTCTTGGAAGACCTCATGCGCGACGCGATAGACAAGCCGCTTGGCGGTCTCCTGCTCGCCAGGTTGGATGGGGCGAATCTGAATCATGCGGTGGTTTCTCTTACGGCATTATAATCGTCGCGTCCATGACCCCGATCAATGAAGAAGAACTAACGATTCAAAAGAGAAACTTCCGCTACGTGCAGATCGACGCGGTGGGCGTGAGCATCTCGAACGTGGCGTCGCCTTTCCTGCCGGTGTTTCTCACCCGTCTTGGCGCGTCGAATTTTCAGGTGGGATTGCTTTCTTCCATGCCCGGCGCAACCGGGCTATTGCTTGCCCTGGTTGTGGGGCGCTTTTTGCAAACGCGGCGGAATATCGTGCCGTGGTACAGCCTCTCGCGCTTGCTGGTTATTTTGTGCTTTGCGCTGACGGGCATCCTCACCTTGTCCATAGCCCGCGAGTATATCATCCTGTCTACGCTGGCAATTTGGGCGTTCGCCACTCTGCCGCAGACCGCGCTGGCGGTAGCATTCTCTGTAGTGATGAATGCTGTCGCTGGACCCGAAGGACGCTATGCCTTGCTGAGCCGGCGCTGGGCGATCTTCGGTCTGACGAGCGCGATCGGCACGTTCATCGTCACGCGCCTCATCGATTTGATGGCGTTCCCGTTGAATTATGCCGTGATGTTCCTCGCGCTCTCGCTGGGCGGTTTTATTAGTTATTACTTTTCCAGCCGCATCAGCGTTCCCGACCAACCCCCGGCTCCTCTGGCAAAGAGCGAGTCGTTGCGCGACACGTTGGGGAATTATGCCGCGTTACTCAGGAAGAATCCAGCCTTTGTCTCTTTTGCCTCGAAGCGTTTCGTGTATTTTTCGGCAGTGACGCTCAGCCTGCCGATCATGCCGTTGTATCTGGTGCGCGATGTGCGCGCCACCGATTCGGATATCGGCATGGTGAGTATGGCGATGAACCTGGTGATGCTGGTGGGGTATTATCTCTGGCCCCGGATATCTAATCGTCACGGCGGGCGCGTGGTGTTGCTGGCGACCACCTTCGGGATGATCTTGCACCCGGCGCTTTCCGCTTCGACCACCCATGTAGAGTGGATCATCCTCTTCGCCGGTCTCGCCGGGTTCTTTCAAGGCGGGCTTGACCTGGTGTTCTTCGATGAGTTGATGAAAACCGTCCCGGTGGAATACAGCGCCACGTTCGTTTCACTGGCTCAATCGATTCAATACCTTTCCATGATTCTTGCTCCATTGCTGGGAACATGGCTGGCTGGGTTTATTGGGCTTTCCGGCGCGTTATGGGTGAGCGCGGGCATCCGTCTGATAGGATTTCTATTGTTCTTGAAGAAGGAAATCCGATAATTCAAATCAAGGCGATGCGGTGGCTGGCACAAGAGTAACTCCCAACACGCGCGCTAATTCTACGGAATACAAATCGTGTTGTTCGCGCGCCAGGTTCAATCCCTGATTAAGCGTGGAGGCATCTGCGCCGTTGAGGAAGGCGAGCAGGGTATCGATCACCGCGTTCATGTGCGTGAGTTCGTGTCCGTGCAATGTGATCAGGCAGGTTGCTGGGGTGATGTCTTGCGCGAGCCGCCGGATGCGTTGGAGGTTCGAGATCGCCTCGGGGAGTTGTTCGCTCGGGAGGTTGGATGCCAGCGCCGAGGCGTCGTCGAATTCGCGCATCAGGTCGTTGAGGGGTTTGACCGTTTCACTGATCGCTTCGGTTGAACACGGGTCTATTGTCGCGCTCGGCGCGATTGGCTCTGCCGGGGATGCGGTACCGCATGAGTTGAGGATCAAAGCGAAAATCGGAAGGATGCGGGGAGTGAGTCGGAGCATGGCGTTCTCCTTGTCTTTAAAGTGATCGAGGGACGGCAAACTGCCGTCCCTCGAATTGTATCTCTCTTTCCGCCCTATTTTTCTACGAGTACGAAGACGCCCGTCAGTTCAGTAGTCAACACTTGTGCCGCGCTGTTGCTGGAGGATGTCAGCGAGTACAGTTCTAACGGCGCGTCGGTTGCCAGCGCGTTGTCTATGGCGCCATCGCTGAGCGGTTGGGTGATCTCTTCCCATTGCCCATTATTCCAGTGCAGGACGGTGTATTTCGAGGCGTCGCTTGTGGGGAGCGGGAAGCCCATTTGAATGCCGGTGTTCTGGGGAAGCGGCTTGATGAGTTTGCCCTCGTTGAGGATGGCTATATCGAGTCCTTTGACGAGGGTGAATCCGTTTGGCAACGCCGCCGGCAGGGCGCTTGCATCGATGGTGTTGATGACAGCCTGGTAATCGCACAGGTTGTAGAACTTGAGCGTTATGCCAAAGAAGGTGGCTTTCGTGGCGCAGTCCAGGTCGAACGGAGCGCCGCCGGTGACAAGGATGGCTCCACCGAACGATCCGTTATTTGGCGTGGCTGGCTTGGGTATGTATTCCACAAGAACAGCGAAGGTGATCGAGGATGTGTTGCCGTGGCTGTCGATTGCAGTGCAGGTAACAATGGTCGTGCCGTGCGGGAACAGGGAGCCGGAAGGCGGGACGCAAGTTGCCACCCCGGGACCATCCACCGCGTCGGTCGTGGTTGGCGTCGAGTAGAAGATCGGCGCAAGCTGTTTGCTGGACGTATCGACTACTATATTCGCCATCGGGGAAATGACCGGAGGCGTTGTGTCTTGCACGGTGACGTTGAAACTTCCATTTACGGCGTTGCCGCTCGAATCGGACGCGGAACATGCTACGGAGGTGGTGGCGATTGCGAACGCGCTGCCGGAGGGCGGCGCGCATGTGACTGCCAATGCGCCATCCACAATATCGTTTGCGGTGGCGCTGAAGTTCACCACAGCGCCGGCGGCGCTGGTCGCCTCGACCGTCATATCGGCAGGCAGGGGCAGGGTCGGCGCGGTTGTATCTTGCACGGTGATGGTGAAACTGCCGACGCTTGAATTACCGGCCTGGTCGGTGGAGGTGCAAGAGACGGTGGTGATTCCGAGCGGGAAGGTAGAGCCGGAACTCTGCGAGCATCCAAAGGTTGGGGCGGGGTCGAGGTTGTCGCTGGCAGATGCGGAATAGTTGACAACCGCGCCGGAGACTCCGGTCGCTTCCACGATGATGTTCGCAGGCAGGCTCAAGACTGGGTTGGTCTTATCGATGTTAATGCCGCTGGCGGTTGCCGGCGCGCTGACGTTCCCGGCGAGGTCGGCGCATGTGCCGGTGGCTGATTGCCCGGCGCCTTCTGTGTTGAGCAGAATATTCGATGCGCAGGTATCGATGCCGGATAATCCATCCGTGCCCGAGAAACTGACAGTGACATCGGTGTTATTCCACCCGTTGCCGTTCGGCGCGGGAGATGCGGTGGCGGTGGCGGTAGGCGCGGTCTTGTCGATGTTGATGTTGTTGACCGTTGTGCTGCTGGAGTTTCCGGCGAGATCGGCGCATGTTCCGGTGGCTGATTGACCCGCGCCTTCCGCGCTGAGAGTCACTGGCGCGGTGCAGGATGCAAGCCCAGATCCGCTATCGCTACCGGTGAAGGTAACTGTGACATCGGTATTGTTCCAACCGTTGCCATTGGCGGCGGGCGTGCGGCTCGCAACGATGCCCGGCGCCGATTTGTCGATGTTGATTCCGCTTTGCGTGTCCGACACGGTGTTGCCGGCGTTGTCGACGCAATTCGCAGTGGAGGATTGATTCGCGCCTTCGGTGGTGACAGTCTGCGTGATCGTCGCGTTGACCGGTCCCGACATCGCATCAGCGCATGACCAGTTCAGTGTCACGTCTCCATTGTTCCAGCCGTTTCCATTCGCGGGCGTGCGATTCAAGAATGTGATGATCGGGTTGGTGGCATCACGCTTCAAGGTGAGAGGCGTTGCATTCGATGTAAGCCCCGCGAGGTTGGTGCAGGAACCGTTGAAGGTGACTCCGGCGGTGTCTGTCGTCAGAGATTGAACGCCTGTGCAGGCGAGAGGACCGCTGACCGATTCAGTCCCGGTGGTTGTGATCGTCACATCGCTGATATGCCAGCCGTTGTTCCCCAGCGTTCCCGATGGAGTAAGTGTAACTCCGGTCGGCGCGGTTTTGTCGATATTGATACCCGATTGCGTGTCTGACGCTGAGTTGCCAGCCGCGTCCTGGCACGTGCCAGTGGCAGATTGCCCGGCGCCTTCGGCTGACAGCGTTTGCGTGACCGTGCCGGAGAGGATTGGTGAAAGGGAGTTTGTGCAAGACCAGGTGACTGTCACATCTGAGGTGTTCCAGCCGTTACCATTGGCGGCGGGGAGACGGCTCGAAAACGTGATCGTTGGGGCTGTTTTGTCGATATTGATGCCGTTCTGGGTGTTGGAAGCGGTTAACCCGGCGCGGTTGGCGCAGGTTCCAGTGGCAGATTGATTCGTCCCCTCCGTTGTGACGGTTTGATTAACCGTTGCCGCTACCACCCCGGATTGCGCGTCAACGCACGACCATGTGACGGTCACGTCTGTGTTGTTCCAGCCAGCGCCGTTTGCCGGGGTTCGGCTGACAAACGTAATGACCGGCGCGGACGTATCTGTGACGGGTGTGGTATTCATACATCCGCCGCTTGCAAGGACTGACTGGCACAGGTCTATCGCCGAACCGATAAAGACCGACGTTCCGAATACCTCAATGCCGTAGCGTTGGTTGCCAAAATACACGCCATCGAGGACGGAAACAAATGATCCGGGATTGCCGTTGATGCGCACGCCCGACCCCAGGTCGTTCGTATACGCGCCTCCGCCTGAGCCGCCCGGCACGTCTGTGCCATTTCCCCAGGCGGTGACATTATTCAATGTGACTTGGTTGACGTTGGAGATGGCAATGCCGTTCAGATCGTTATTGAGCGCGGTGACGCTATTCAATGTGACAATGGGCGCGCTAAGCGTCGCGCCGTTGTAATTCGTGCCGGCGGTGGCGCCATAGGCTTCGTTGAAGGATGTGTTCGAGATCGAGATCGTTCCGGTGGACGTGGTGGCTGTGAAGCCCTGGTTGGTATCGCCGCCCGTGTTGTCGCCATCGAATGCGCTTCCGCCTGTTACTGAGATGTTTCCACTGGACGAAAGGATGTTTCCGGTGAAACCGTCCTGCTGGTTTGAAACGTCGGTATCTGAAAGCGTGACAGGACCGCTTGTGGTTGTAATGTTAACCGCGTTTCCACCTCCGCTATCGTCCACATCTACACCGGATAAGGTTACAGATCCGCTGTTGGATGTGACATTGATCGCGTTACCGTCATCTTGATTATCCACGCTCGAATTGTTAATGTTTATTGTGCCGCTGTTCGTGGTGACGTTGATGCCGTGATTGTCTTCGCCGTCGGCGATATCCACGCCGCCTAAGGTAACGTTTCCGGAGTTGGTCGCTACATGAACGCTTGCAGAGTTGTCTGCGTTGTTTACGTCCACGTCATTCATGGTGACGGAACCGGTGGTCGTGTACACCGCCACACTGGGGTTCGTGGTGCTGGTATTGTCGTTTACGGTTATATCCCGCAGGGTGACGTTGCCGGTCCATGGATTGCCCGACGAGCCGATTTGGACGAATCCTCGGTTGGGTCCGCTTGTGCCGAAGTTTGTGTCGCCGGTGATCGCGCCGGGGTTGTTTCCATTCCACCCGCCTTGGATCGTCATATTGAAGGTGCTGATGGAGGTGAATGATGAACCGAGGCTGGAGGCGTTATCGCTCAGAATTAATGGGGTGGTAAACCCTGGTCCGCCCGGCCGTTCCAGGTAAATGATCCCGTCCTGCGAGAACGATCCGCCCATGTTATCGCGCATGAGGGTGAGCAGGCTGGTGATGGTCTGGTTTGTGGTGCACCCGTTTGCCCCGGGGGTGGGAACCGCTTGCGAGGCTGGGCACCAGATCGGATCTGCTTCCACAAGAACGGTGGCGGCTTCTGCGCTTGCCAACGAGAGCGGATTGCCATTCTCATCGAGGATCACAACATCTGTATCTTGGGGGAGGTTTGCCACCAGTTCGAATACCGGCGCTTCCTCTGTTGCGGGAACTTCCTCGCTCGTGGGTTCGGCCGTTGGCTCGGCGGTCGGCGTTGCCTCTGGGAGTTCGGTCGCCGTCGGTTCGACAGGCAGTTCAGTCGCTTCAACCGGCGGCTGGGTTGGCTCCTCTGTGGGTGGGGGTGTTGGGGTGGGGTCATCAGCCAGGACAACATGGACATTTAGTAAATTGGAGATGACAGTCAGAATAATAAAAATAGACCAAATCAAACGACGATTAATGTGGGGCATCTTCTTCACCTTTACCTTTCAAGGTTGTTAACTTGCTGGCATGACGGCTCGTCAACAACTCTGTTACCTATTGGTTACAGTGAAAAGGTTACATAGGGGCGCTTCCCCGAATGAAAAACCCACCATGCCGGTCTCCGGCATGGTGGGTCAATTTGAGGCGAAACCGGTTTGTTATTTCCCCAGCCTCGCTCGTTCCTCTTCGATTACGCTTGATTCCAGTTTTTTGAACAACGGGCTCGGTTGATTCAACTTCTGTCCCGGCTTCAATTCACTGGGTTTCCATGCTGGGGCAGTGGCGTTACTTTCACCCAGGGGAGCAATGGGGCGATACCTCAACACCGTGTGGTCGCCAAGGGAATCTTTTACCGTTTCAGTGTATTGTTCGCCAAAGAGCGGAGTTTCATTGCCGAAGAATTCATGCAATCGTTGCGAGGTGAAGGGGAGCGTGGGAGCGAAGAGGATCTTCAGCGAGTCGATGGCTTTCAAGGCGGTATAAATTGTCTTCGCCGCGCCGTCTTTGTCAGTTTTTACCGCCGACCAGGGCGCGTTGACATCGAGGTACACATTTACCGCAGTGGCAAGTTTTAACGTCTCGCCTAACGCGGAACGCAGGCGCGCGGCTTCGTACTCCGCGCCAACGGTGGCGAAACCATTTTCGATGGTGGCGAGCAGGCTCAAATCGGAGTCGCGAAGCGCGGCGGAGTCCACGTCTGGCACATGCCCTTCCCAGTGTTTGTAGCAAAACGCGAGCACGCGATTCGCAAGATTGCCCCACGTCGCCACAAGTTCGTTGTTGTTGCGCGCCACAAACTCAGCCCAATCCCAATCGCTGTCTTTGTTCTCGGGCATGTTGATCGTGAGGTAATAGCGCAACGCGTCGGGGTCGTAGCGCGTCAACGCGTCGCGTCCCCAGACCGCCCAGTTGCGCGAACCGCTGATCTTTTTCCCTTCAAGATTCATGAATTGATTCGCGGGCACGTCGAATGGCAGTGTGAGCGAATATTCTTCTTCCGAATAAATTTGACCGAATGCGACGCCGGCGCCCATAAGTTGGGCGGGCCACAGCGACGTGTGGAAGAAGATGTTGTCTTTGCCGATAAAGTGGAATTGTCGCGCGTTGGGATTCACCCACCACTCGCGCCACGCTTCTTTCCGACGGGTTAACTGACTCCACTCGATCGGCGCGGAGAGATACCCGATGACCGCTTCGAACCACACGTATAAGCATTTGCCTTCCCAGCCCTCCACAGGGACAGGGATGCCCCAATCGAGATCGCGGGTGATCGGGCGCGGCTTGAGTCCTTCGGCTTCGATCTTGCCCAACGATTCGCCCAGCACCGTATCGCGCATGTGGTCGGCGCGTTCTTTGAGGAACTTCTTGACATCGGGTTCGAGTTTCGAGAGGTCGAGATAGAAATGTTCGGTATCGCGCAACTCGAGCGCGCCGCCCTCGCGCGAGCGTGGGTTGATTAACTTTTCGGGTTCTAACACGTTGCCGCAGTTGTCGCATTGATCGGAACGCGCGCCCTCGAAACCGCAGATGTAACACGTCCCTTCCACATAACGGTCGGGGAGGAATCGTCTTGCGGAAGGCGAGTACCACTGCTTCGAGGTTTGCTTGAACATGAACCCGTTCTTTTGCAGGGCAAGGAAGATCGACTGGGACACCTTGAAATGGTTTTCCGTGTGCGTTGTGGTGAACAAGTCGTAGGCGATGCCCCAGCCCTGGAATAATTCAAGGAATCCGTTGTGGTATTTTTTGTAGACGTCCTCCACAGGCTTGCCCTCTTTGTCGGCGGCAAGCGTGACGGGGGTTCCGTGCGAATCGGTGCCGCTGACCATGAGCACGTTGTTCCCTTTGAGTCTGTGGTAGCGCGCGACGATATCACCGGGCAGGTGCGAGCCGGTGATGTTGCCCACGTGGATTTCGGCATTGGCGTAGGGCCAGGCTATGGCGATGAGGATATTTTCAGGCATTCGTGTCTCCGTATCTCTTACCGCTATGAAGGCGCCGAGAAGACCTTGATAATACTCTTGGCGATCGTGGCGGTTCAAATTTCTTTTCCAAACAAAAAGGCTGTCCGAAAATGGACAGCCCGTTTTTGACAGGTGCAAAAACCTAACGTGCCATCCAGACGCGACTCGACATCTCCATGTCCATGGACATCAACATGGTTTTTGTCACCGTTGAGAAGGCGGATTTTGATTGCATGGGGCTTATTGTACTACAACAATTTCTTCAGAACTGAAAACGGGGAATCCTCATTCCCCTGGCTGTGCCCGCAATCTTTGAGGTTCAAATCCTGTCCGCACTCGATGCACAAGCCTTTGCACTCCTCGTCGTGAAGAGGATTGATCGGCACTTCAAGCAGGGCATACTCACGCAACATCGGAGCCAGGTCGATCTGACGATCCTCAGGGAGCAAAACGCCAGTCTCGCTGGCTGAATCTTTGTCGAAGGCGTACAACTCGGTGAAACCCCACTTGAGCGGTTGGGCAAAATCTTTCAAACAGCGCGCGCATTGTAATTTTGTGTCGCCTGAAAAAGCGCCCTGCACGATCAATCCCTGCGGGGTGCGGCCGATGCGCGCGGAGCCGTTGAGATTCGACACCTCGAAGTCGTCAAGCTTGACATGATCGAACTCGAGAGGGATTTCATGGCTATAGCCGACTTCTTCATGGACAATAAAGCCGACATTGATGCGGAATGGTTTGCGAGGATTGGTCATTGGAACTTCTCAGGTAACAGTCACTTTGAAAGCGACTGTCACCTTTTCGTTATATGTTTCTATCGACAATAAACTTTGCCAGGTCTTCGAGCGCGTCTTTCTCCGGGCTGGCTGGCGCAATGTCCAGGGCGGTTAATGCCCGTCCGACGGCGTTCCGCGCTTCATCCATCGCTTGCCCAATCGCGCGGCTTTCACGGATCGTATCCACGAGCCGTTGGACGCGGGCGGTATCTTTCCATCCGCCTTCGGGCAATGACAACACGTCTTCTTTATGTGGGTTTGCTTCCGCAAAATAAATGGCTGGCAGGGTAACCAGCCCGTTCAATAAATCTGAGCCGATCGGTTTACCCACCGTGGATTGGTCGCCGACGAAATCAAGGATATCGTCCACGATCTGGAACGCCATGCCCACTTCGTAGCCAAACGCCTTCATGGCAATCCGCATTTCTTCATCCTCTGTGGCAACCATCGTCGCCGCCAGTGCGGACATTTCGAACAGCGACGCGGTCTTGGCGTAAATGCGGTTGTAATAGTTATCGCGGTCGATGATCCCGCGGGCTGAGAACATTTGCGTCAATTCGCCGTTGACGATAGTGGCAAGCGTTTCAGAAAAGAGTTTCATCAATGGCAGGTAGTCGGTCTCGGCGGCGAGTTTAGCGGCGCGCGCAAACAGAAAGTCGCCGGTGAGTACGGTCGCGGCGGGAGACCAACGCGCGTTGAGCGTCGGTATTCCGCGGCGGAGCAATGCCCCGTCAATTAGATCATCGTGGACGAGAGTGGCAGTGTGGAGCAACTCCACGGAGGCGCCGAGGGTGATCAATTTCTCTTCGGGCGCGCCAAGCATGTTCCCGACGAGCAGGCCCAAGGTCGGTCTGATGCGTTTGCCTCCCGCGGAGAGTAAATGCTCAAGCGCCGATTTTAAGTCGGGGTGCTGATCGTCGCCAGCCTGTTCGCGCATCCGCTGTTCGACGAATTGGAGTTGTTCGTTTACCGAGGTGAAGAAAGTGGTTGCGCTCATGTGTGGGTCTCCCATCTGAACAGGCGATTCGCGTTCTTGGTTGTGGCTTCTGTGATCGTATCGCGCGTCGCTCGATGGACTTCCGCAATTTTATCAGCAATGAGCGCGACGTTTGCAGGCTCATTACGCTTGCCGCGGTGTGGGACCGGTGTCTGAAACGGCGAATCGGTTTCGATCAGGATTCGGTCCAACGGCAGTTGACGGACGATCTCGCGCTGTGATTCGTTTTTTTTGTAGGTGACGGGACCCGTGATGCCGATGAAAAAATTCATGCCCATCGCGCGTTTCGCAGATTCAAGATTCCCGTTGAACGAGTGAAACACACCGGGGCGAGGTTTCAGCGCGGTGATTTTTTCGTACCAGAGTTCAAGGGTGTTGAACAAGTCGTTTGTCGCCTCGCCGATTTCCGCGTCGCTTTCTTCGCGCAGATGCAGGATGACGGGTTTGTTCACCTCATTCGCAAGTTCAAGATGGGGGAGGAGATTGCGCCGTTGTTCCATTCGCTTGTCGGCTTCTTTGACCCAGTAATAATCCAGCCCGATCTCGCCGATGGCGGCAACTTTCGGATGTTTAGCGAGTTCGCAAATTTCATCGAAATCTTTTGCGCTGAATTTTTGCATATCGGTGGGGTGATAACCAACTGCGGCGAAAATAGATGAATATGATTCTGCCAGTTTTACGGCTTGGCGGCTGGTCTCCAGGTCCATGCCTGGCACAAGCATCTTCTCTACACCTGCCTCTGTTGCGCGCCGAATCACATCATCAATATCCCCGGCGAATTGTTCAAGATACAGGTGACAGTGGGTATCTGTGAGCATAATTCCGACTTCGTTTGTGAAAATTATAACATATAAAGGGTTTTCGCCACAGATGACATGGTGTGGGACAGTGTGGGAGGCGGCGATTCTGGATGGTCGCGCTGTGTAAAGTCGCAGGGATCGCAGAGATTTTGAGGTTTCTTTCTGCGGTCTCGGCGGTCTCTGTGGCAACGAGCGTTTTACACACATGCTTCGCTGTTCCCGGCATGAATGCGCATGGTATAGTAAAGAGGAGGAGAACTGCGATGAAAAAAATACGATTTCTATTTTCGATCTTGATCCTGTTTGCCCTGTTTCCTCCCAGTCGCGCTGTCCGCGCCGATGTTGCGCCGCCCGAAGCTCCTCCCGGCACAACGCTTTTGCCGGGCGAAGAGACCACCCAAGTCCGCATGGTAGCGGAGTCGGTCACGCTGACGATCTCTGAAGCAAAAAACGCGATTGCAAAAACCGAAGCGGTCTTTACCATGCGTAATCTCGGCGCGACGGAGGAGAAGATGATGGTTCGTTTCCCGCTCTCGTTCTTCAATGGCAATTCGGACGGGTTTGGAAATTTCCCCGAGATTAACGCAATCCAGGTCAAAGTGAACGGAAAGAACGTATCCACGCGCCGTGAGATCCAGCCGTTTGCCGCGAGCGAGTATTCATACCCTGAACGCGACGAGCTCCCCTGGTCGGTTTTTGAGGTGACTTTCCCGCCGAATCAAGATGTGACCATCGAAGTCGCCTATGCTGTGTATGGGTATGGATATTATCCCTACGAAGTTTTCAAATATGTTCTCGAAACAGGCGCGGGATGGAATGGCACAATCGGCAGCGCGGAGATCATCGTCCGCCTGCCGTATGAGGCTAGCGAGCAAAATCTCGACCTGACGGGTCAGGCTGGGTATGGCGAAACAAGCCCAAATGGAGTCCTGAGCGGAAATGAAATCCGCTGGTCGTTCAAAGATTTTGAGCCTACGTTTGAAGATAATGTTGAGTTCGTCGTGGTCACTCCGTCCTTGTGGAAAAAGATTATGGGCGAAAAATCCAACGTCGAGAAAAATCCAAATGACGGCGAGGCGTGGGGCAGGTTGGCGAAGGCGTATAAGGAAGTGATTCTGATGCCGAAGGGCTGGCTGCGCAACGACGATGCGGGGCGCGAATTGTTTTCCCTGAGCAAAGACGCCTACGAGCGATGCCTTGCGCTTTTGCCGGACGATCCGCTTTGGCAGTACGGGTACGCCGATCTCTTGTGGGCGCATTATTATTTCGATATTTATTTTTCCACCCAACCCGATACGGAGGGCGTTTTGCCCGCGGCGCTGAAATCGTTGCAAGCCGCTCTCGCGCTCGACCCGGATCTGCAACAAGCGAAAGATTTGTTGAATTTCATTAGTTACAGCGTTCCCGGGGCGGTCCAGCGAAACGATGATGGGACTTTCACCATGCTTGGGTTGACCGCCACGCCTCTTCCGCCCACGCCGTATGGCGGCTTACCGACGGAAACGCCTCTTTCGACGCCGCAGGCTGTTTCCACGCCTCAGACTCTGTCCACGCCGACAGTTGGCTCCGCTCCCACCGAGCCATCTTCGTCCGGCAACGCGAACCCACTGTGTGGAAGCGCCGCGGTTTTGCCGCTGTTGGTCGGTTTGATATTGATGACGAAGCGTAAAATCTAAAATCGCAGCATAAAAATCAAGTCGGTGGGTTGATGCGTATTATCGCTCAACCCACCGACTTGTACCTTGTACCTCGTACCTTGTAACTCGTAACTTACTTTATCCCCGCCACTTTCAGCCCGTCATCGAGAATCGCTTTCACTTTATCTTTATGAGTCGTTTCGCAATACACGCGCATGATCGGCTCCGTGCCGCTGAAACGGATGAGCAACCAACCGCCGTCTTCAAGTTTGAATTGGAAGCCGTCCACGGTGACGAGTTCGGTCACTTTCAAACCGCCGATGGTTTGGGGTTTTGCATCCAGAATCTTTTGTTCGCGCATTTTGCGATCGCCTGAAAACGGAGTATCCACGCGATCGTAAAAATGTTCGCCGACTTTATCGAAGAGCATCTTCAAGAGTTCGGTCGGCTTCTTGCCCGTCTGCACCATGAAATCGAGAAAATACAAACCGCCGAGAATCCCATCGCGTTCAGGGACGTTGTTGCGGAATGCGTATCCGCCGCTTTCTTCGCCGCCGATCATCGCGTTCGTTTCGATCATCTTTGGCGCCACGTATTTGAATCCCACGCCTGTTTCGTGAACTGGCACGTTGTAAATTTTTCCAAGTTTATTCAGCATCGTTGTTGTGGAGAGAGTCTTCACAATGTCGCCGCGTTCGCCGCGAATTTCGAGCAGATACAACGCCAGCAATGCGTACACTCGCAATTGGTCAATGAACTCGCCGTTCTCATCGCCGATACCGCAACGATCCGCGTCGCCGTCAGTGATCAATAACACATCCGCTTTGTTCGTCACTGTCGCCTTGAGCCCAACATCCACGTTTGGGCGGATCGGTTCAGGTCGCTTCATTTCAGGGAACGACGGATTGCGTTCGTTATGAATTTCGATCACTTTCGTTTTGCCGCCCTCGAGCAAGCGCGTAAACCAACCTGCGCCGTTGCCCCACATCGCATCCATCATCACAACAAACCCCGCGTCTTTGATTCTTTGAATGTTCACGAGTTTGTGGAGATTCTTGATGTACGCCTCGGATGCGTCGAAGACGACAACCTTGCCGTCGCGTTTCGCATCCTGGATGGGAACCCGCTTCGCCTCCGACGGGGAGTCTGGGATCAACGCTTCGATGCGACTCAACCCTTCGGGGTCTATCGCCCCGCCGTTCGGGTCGCGGACTTTGAATCCGTTATCAGTGGGTGGGTTGTGTGACGCGGTAATGTTGACCGCGCCGCACGCTTTTTTATCCACAACCGCAAACGCGATGACAGGTGTCGGTGTCGCGCCGTCGGTGAGGTACACATTCAAGCCGTTGCCTGCTAAGACTTCGGCAACCGCCGCCGCGAAATTTTCCGAGGCGAATCGTTTATCGTGACCAACGACGACCCACTTGCCGCCGAATCCCTTTTCGATGAGATAGGATGCGAATCCCTGCGCGGCGCGTCGGACGTTATCGAAGGTGTAATCCTCGGCGATAACCCCGCGCCAGCCGTCTGTGCCAAATGAAATTTTGTATGTCATGACTCTCCCAAGAAATAAATTTAGTTGTAAAGCAAGCGTTATGGTGTTGGAGTTACTGTTACTTCTGTTGTTGGCTCAACCGTTGCCGAAACCGTCGGGCTTGGTTCGGGTGTTGCCGTTGGCGCAACATTGCCCGTCATCAAAATTTGCCAGGCGATTTCGAGATCGCCCGATGCGACAACGGGGAAAGCGGGTAAATTGGCGAGCGCCGAGTCGAGGCGTGAGATGGCTTGCGCCTGCGCCTCATCGCCTGTTTGTGATTGTAACTCTGTCAGCAAGTCGCGCGCCGATTGGACGTCCTCTTTTGCCAAGCCGAAATTACTCTGCGCAAGATACAGCCGCGCGCGCGCGAGCGTATCCAACGCGCGGGTCATCATCACTTCTTGATTCAACTTCGCCAGCGTTTCTTCGTTATTCTCTTCCATTTCCTTTTCAAGCAGGGTTTGCATCTCTTCCAGTTTTTGTATAGATGCCGTGTGCGCCTCGATGGAGGAATCGATGCCATCAAGGCGGCTGTTCACTTCGGCTAATTGATTTTTCAACTCTGCGACTTCGCTTTCCAGTTGATCCACGCGGACGCTGTTTTGCTCCACAGGGACGATGTATCGATCTCGCAGGATGGGCAAACCGAAATATAAAGCCGCGCCAATCCCTCCAATGACAATGAGGATGGCGATCAGTCTGAACAATGCGCGGACGAACGAACGCAGGGCGGCTCCTGCGCGCGTGCCAAAAGAGGGTTTCTCGTCGGCGGTGGGAATTTCTTTCACGGGTTGGCTTGGGATGGGCGCAAACGCTCCTTCTTCTTCCACGGGAGTGATCGCGCTGGATTGCTCCTCGAGTTGATTCGCCTCCAAAGTGGATTCGATGCGCGAGATTAACTTCTTGTTCACCCCTTTTACTTTTAGTAATGATTCAACAGAATCGAACGGACGCGCCGCGACCAAGTCATCCGCAATTTGGCGGCTTACGCCGGGGATCGTGGTAAGTAAATTGGGGTCTGCCGAGTTGAGGAAGTTTAATAATTTTTCCATAGTGCGCCTGTACAAAGACAAAATAATATCGGCGAGCAGTTCGTTTCGCGGACTAAAGTCCGCATTCCGGGACTTGGGCGATTTCGGGATTATATCATCCGCAAAGAAAAACTCCGAAGCGCGGACGCTTCGGAGTTTGGTTATTCTTGTGTCAACCAGCGTTTGGCTGATTCGATATCGTCAAAGTATTTGAGCGGTTGACCGGTGATCATCGTGAGCAGGTCGGCTAGTTTTTGTTTTATGCCGGTGACGCCGAGAACAGCCGTTTTCTTCACGTAGGCTTTGGTGGCGGCGGACGCCGCATTCATGGCGGGGAGCAGTTCGGCGTCCACATTAGTGTCGCGCATGTCGGTCAGCACAAGCACGGAGTTTTGCGGCTGAGCTTTTACAATTTCTTGCACTTCCGCTAATTCCGCTTTCACCGCGGCGGAGTTGTAGAAGAGTTGAGAAAAATCCTGATAAAAGATCTTTTTGCCGTTGTATTCGATCCACTCAGAGCGCATGTTAACCTCCTGCTTCTTTCTTGGTTTTGGAACGGGGCGCGAGACTGTTTGTCGTGACCCCAGTCATTTCCATTTTCTTTTTATGGTCGGAACGGAGAGCGAGAAAAGTTGCCGCTGCTCCAGCCAGTTCCCACGCGCCGACGCCGAAGAAGCCCGCCGGGGCGAGTTGGCTTGCTACCGCGAGCGTGAATACGATGAACGTAATCGCGCGGAATGGAACCGTCCATTTGTAAAATTGCTTTACGTCATTTAACGCGGCGAAGATGTAGTACGCGCCCATATTAAACGAAGCCATCGCGGAGGCGGTCATAAAGAGGAGGGTGTAGTCTCCGGCGGCGCGCGCGGCGCGTTCTAGCACGGGGAAGCCGAGGAGCGATAAAAGCGTCTCAGGGCGGACCAAGCCGACCAGTCCGAGAAGAAGCGCAAGAAGTCCGAAGACGAAAATTGTCCAGCCTGAGGCGTCCCGTATTTTGAATTTTGTTGGCATGCAGTTTCCTTTCGCAGAATTATACCGGCGATTTTGCCTCGAGCCTCGACAAATTTGTTTGGCTCGCCTATACTCCGAATATCTTTTACGGAGGATGTGTGTCGAAATATCAGGTGGTGGTGGCTGGAAATATTGGCGTCGGCAAAACCTCGCTTACGGAGCGGATCGGTTCGCGCCTTGGCTGGTGGACGGGGTATGAGTCGGTGGCGGATAATCCCTATCTGGCTGATTTTTACAGCGATATGCGCTCGTGGTCGTTTCATTTGCAGGTGTTTTTTCTCGGTCATCGCGCCGACCAATATCTTGAAGCCGCGCGCGACCCGCGTTCGGCGATCCTCGATCGGAGCGTGTACGAGGATTTCCATATTTTTGCGCGGGCGTTGCATCACATGGGCGACTTTGCCGAGCGCGATTATCTGGCGTATCGTCGTTTGTTCGATCTGGTGATGAATAGCATGCCGCGCCCGAATTTGTTGATCTATTTGAAGGCGCCGGTGAACGTGTTGATGGACCGCATCCGCCGGCGCGCGCGCGGGATGGAATCGGGCATCACGCCGGGGTATCTAACCCTGCTCGATTCTTTTTACGACGAGTGGTTGGGCGCGTTCGATATGTGCCCGGTGCTTACCATCGCTACCGACGATCTGGATTACGTCCATCAGCCGAAGCATTTGGATACCGTCGTGGAGCGGATACAGAATAAACTTTCGGGCAAGGAAGTGGTGGAGTTTTGACGCGGAGGAAACTCCAATTCGTTTTCGGTGTTTGTGTTTTCGCGCGGTGGCGTTTATCTTATGAGTGAATCCCTCAAAACAACCAATCTTTCAGCCAGCCTGCTTACGCGGATTCCGCTGTTTTCCCAGCTTCCCTTCGATGAGTTGAATTTGCTTTTGAACGCGTTGGACAGGGTGCGGTTGAATGCGGGCGATATTTTGTTCAAAGAAGGGGAGTTGGCGGAGCATCTGTACATTGTGGCGCGCGGACAGCTTGAGATCAACATGGCTTCGGGGACCGCGAACGAGCTTGTCCTCAATGTCATTAATGAAGGCGAATACCTTGGCGAGATGGGTATCATCATGCCTGGCGGGAGACGCACAGCGGGCGCGCGGGCGCGGGGCGATGTTTTACTGCTCAGCATGAGCCGCACGCAATTTCAAGAGTTGTTACAGCGGCATCCCGAATTGGCGAATGCGATGGTGAGCGTATTAAGTTCGCGCCTCGATAACACCAATGTGCAGACCTTCCGCGACCTGACCGAGAAAAACCGCCAATTGCAAACCGCCTACGATGAGTTGAAAGCCGCGCAGGAGCAGTTGATTGAAAAAGAGCGGCTCGAGAAGGAACTTCAAGTAGCCGCGGAGATCCAAATGTCCATTTTGCCGGATGTGTTGCCCGCGCCGGAGGGATTCGACTTTGGCGGGCGCATCCTGCCAGCGCGCCAGGTGGGAGGCGATTTCTACGATGTGTTTGAGTTGGGCAATGGAAAGATGGGCGTTTTGATCGGCGATGTTTCCGACAAGGGCGTTCCCTCCGCGATCTTCATGGCGAGGGCGCACGCGCTCATTATCGCGGAGGCTGATAATTCCACGTCGCCCGGCGCAGTGTTGCGCATGGTCAATGAACACATCACCCGCCTCGAAAAATCCACGCAGTTTGTTACCGCATTGTATGGCGTGCTGGATACGCTTACAGGAGAGTTTTCCTATGCCCGCGCCGGGCATGAGCCTCCGTTGTTGATCGGCGAGCGCGGCGATATCCATCGCCTGCCGCACGAACCGGGCATGGCGCTTGGGCTGTGGGAGGATATGCTGTTGGATGAAAACAGCATCCGCCTGGCGAAAGGTTCGTTGCTGGTCATGTTCACAGACGGCATGACCGATTGCCGCGATCCGAACGGCGCGCCTTTCGGGCTTGAACGAATTAAAGAGACGATGAGGGGTTTGCGGTCGCTTTCCGCTCAAGCGGCGTGTGACCGTCTCTTCAGCACGTTGATGGATTATCAAAACGGGGCAAAGCAGGACGATGATGTGACGCTATTGGCGATCCACGCGAAATGACAAGAGACCGGATAGCCGGTCTCTGTTTTCTTTTTTTCTCTACCGCACAGGAAAGATTTTTACCGCAAAGCACGCTAAGGTCGCCAAGTTAAAAAGGTTTTCTTTGCGTTCTTTGCGGATGTCGCATGGCGCCATGACGACACTTAGCGGTGCAAATATACGGTAGAGAGTCTTTTTTTTTAGGCTTTTTCCAGCGCCTGTTTGATATCTTCGATCAAATCATCACGGTGTTCCACGCCAATTGACAAGCGGATAAGAGCCGGGTCAACCTCCAATTGCGAGCCGGCTACCGATAGGTGAGTCATCGCCGCCGGGACTTCGATGAGCGATTCGACTCCGCCGAGCGATTCGGCGAGCGCGAAGATTTTCGTCGCCTCAACCACCCGGGTCGCGGCTTCCTTTCCGCCTTTGACGATGAACGAGACCATGCCTCCGCCGTTCCTCATTTGTTGTTTCGCAACCTTTTGTTGTGGATGACTCGCGTGGTACGGATAGATGACCTTGTCCACTTTGGGATGCTTTTCAAGAAATTCAACGACAGCCGTAGCGTTTTCGTAGTGACGTTCCATGCGGAGGGGCAGAGTTTTGATTCCGCGCAAGACCAAGAAGCAATCCATCGGTCCTGGTATCGCGCCGACCGCGTTTTGCAGGAAGTAAAGCCGGTCTGCTAATTCCTTATCTTTCACGATCACAGCGCCGCCGACCACATCCGAGTGACCGCCGAGATATTTCGTCATCGAGTGGACGACGATGTCCGCGCCGAGTTCGAGCGGACGCTGAAGGTAGGGTGTGGCAAATGTGTTATCAACAACGAGGAGCGGCTTGTTTGCATGCGCGTGGACGATTTCTGCCACGGCGCGAATGTCGGTGATGCGCAAATATGGATTGGTCGGAGTCTCCAACCATACGAGGCGCGTGGAGGGAGTCAACGCGTCGGCGACCGATTCAGGATCAGTCGTGTCAGCAAATGTAAAGTCGAGGTTGAAGCGGCGGAGGATCTTGTCGAAGAGGCGGAAGGTGCCGCCGTACACGTCGTTGCCTGCCAGCACATGCGCATCCGCGCTCAGTAAACGAAGGACGGTGTCCGTCGCGGCGAGTCCCGAAGCGAATGCCAATCCGAATGCCTCGCCCTGAGCTTGTCGAAGGGAACCGCCTTCGAGCGCGGCGAGACAATCTTGCAATGCCTTGCGCGTTGGGTTCATCGTGCGCGAATATTCGTATCCTTGTCGCGGTTTTCCAATCCCATCTTGCATGTATGTAGATGTGAAATAGACGGGCGTCATCACCGCGCCGTTGTTGGGGTCGGGTTCCTGACCCGCATGAATTGCCAGCGTTTCAAATTTCATTCGGTCTCCTTTGTTGATCAGTGCCAATAAAATCATACAGGAAGAACTTGATTTGAGCAATGTTCGTGAAGAACTTAAACGGTATGGGGAATATTCCGGCGGAAATGATTTGGTCTTATAATTCAAGAAAACTTGGATGAGGTGTCCTATGTCCGACAGTGTCTTTGAAGCTCTTCGTCCCTTCTTAAATGCGATCCTGATTGGCTTAGGCGGGATTCTCATTGCCTTGATCGTTTCATGGGTGGTCAGTCATTTATTAGCCCGCCCCATGGGATCGGTGTGGAGCCGGTTCATCGGGAGTTTTCTCGCGCTTGCCATCGGCATCTGGACGGTGAAAGTGATTCTGGACACCACCGGCGCGGCGGGGTTGCTGGTCGTCGTCGTGACGGCGATCACCGGCGCGTTTGCCATCGGCTCCGAGCGAATCGCCGGCGACCTTTTGGCTGGCGTCAGCTTATTTGTTGGGCGCACCTACAGCGCGGGCGATTATGTTGTAATTGCAGGACGAGAAGGCAGGGTGGCGAATGTTTCGCTCTTTCTCACCACACTTGAGACCGTGAACGGTGATGAAATCTATATCCGCAATGCGGAAGCGACCAACGGAACGATCATAAATTATTCAGCGCATCCCGGTCATCTGATCTCCGTAAAGGTTCCACTGCCGGTGAATCAAGACTTGAATAAAGCCGTTGAGGCGATACAGAAAGCGGTGACTGGTTTCGCCCCTGAACTATCAACCAAGGCATTAAGTCAACCGGCGGTTGTGGTGCAAACAGCAGACGAAGGCTATTTCATCATTGAAGTCCGCGCATACATGACCGATCGGCTGGACGCGGGTCCCGAAATGACGCGACTCTTTCTGCTTGCCGTGAACGCGATCAAAGAAGCGGGGTTAAGTTTGGACGCCAACGCGTAGGAAATCTCTGTGGCGCGCTTTCAATCTACGCAGTCGCCGAAACGCGCGGGCAGTCGTTCGTCTGTGCGTTTGTTCGTGGTCGCGTTGACCGCGACCATGCTTGCCACCGGCGGATTTGGAACGCTCCCGAAGAATCCTATTACTCGCGCGGCACAGGAACAAATCGGCGAAAATGTGCCCGAGCCGTTTTTGGAACCGGTCAATGCGTATCTCGAGCAGATACAGGCGCCGACGATTGAATCGCAGCCTCGCCCGACGAATGGACCTATTGATCCTGTCGGTTGGATATTAGCCGGGCTTTCATCTCAAACTCCTGAAGCTTCGCCGACCGCTTCAACTCCGACCTTTACTACTGCTCCCACATCCTCGAACACCTTCACGCCGACGATTGCTCCCAGCCAAACTTCTACGCCGACGCTAACTGTTTCTCCAACTGCTACTGTTTCGATGACGCCCACGCAGGCTTGTCCTCGTCCGTCAACCACCCCGGCGATGACGACATTTTTCAATAGCTCCAAACTCACCATAGACGTGTATATGGTCGACCCCGCGTGTAAACTCATTCTCTTTTTCACTCTTGGACCGGAACAGTCTGTTACCCAGCAAACTTCCATTGGACAGAAATGGTGGTTCATTGAATCGTCTGCCGGTCGTCTCCTTGCCGATTACTTCGTTAAATCGCCAATCGAAAGCGTGGATGTGTCCACTGGAGCGATAACAGTCGTAACGCCCACGCCCACGCCATTTGGCGGTTTGACAGTCGGCAATGTGGTTCTCACAGACGACCTTTCTCAATTTGGAACAACGATCACGCTGATACCGGGGCAGGAGTTTTATGTCTCGTATGATTTTCAAGTATCCAGCAGTTCATGCCCCACATGTAATGTTCAATTGATCACCGGGTTGAGTAATCTAAGCAGTAGCGGGGCTTGCGCCTACGCCGGTGTTCCCGGCGGCGCGCCGGGGGCGTCTGGCGTCGAGAGCGCGACACTTACCGCGCCAGCTTCGCCCGGCGCCTATTCGGTTGTTGTGGAATATCATCAAAAGGCTTCGTGCGGAGACGCGCTTTCAAACTTTGGATCGGGCGCGGCTTTCTTCATGCAGGTGATCGGGCAGATCATCGTTCAATCTGGCTCTTCTTGATCAGCGAGTATTTCCAGCGTTCCAATCTTTATGCTACAGGACTTACGCAGTTGGCGGGCAGTTGCACTGCCGCCGCCGCAGTGCAACTACGGCGCAACAGGTTCAACTGCTTACATCCTGTATTTTTTTTCTCTGCGACTCCGCGTCTTTGTGGCTAGACTGCGCAACTTCAATTACTCAAAGAACCGGGTGAGCCATTCCAGGGAATAATATCCCGCGTAGGCAAAACATGTCATCTTGATGAGTTGGCCGATCCAAATAAAGAAAAGGAACGTGCGCATTGGCATTTTAGCGATACCTGCGGCAACGCCTGCCACATCGAAAAAAGGATTCGGGATGGCGGCTAATACGAGGATTGCCCAGCCGCCGTATTGATCCACCCAGGGCTTGATGCGCTCGTACACATTCGTATTTTCGATCACTGCCTGACCGCTGAAACCGGCAAGGTACCCGGAGAGTTCTCCGATCGCGCCGCCCGTCCCTGCTGAAAGCCCGACAAGCAAGGGATTGAACACCGCCCCCATGGCGTAGATGATAGCCACGCCGGGCGCGGGGATGAAGACAGTCGCGTTTGCAAGCAGGGCGATTAAGAAGACACCGGGATAACCGAACACCGCAAAGTCCTCCACCCGGTCGCGTATGCTGAATACCAACGCGGTGATCCCCAGGACGACGAGGAGCGCCAGCGCGCGCAGGATATTGATTTGAAGTTTCGAGCGCTTCTGACCCGGCGACGACTCTGGTTGCGGCGAGGGCTTATTCGCTTTCTTCGATGGTGACACGGAGAATCTTTACGGCTGGGGCGTTGCGGTTGTTTGGGTCGCGCGCGGGAATCGACATCAACACATCCAGCCCTTCTACAACCTGGCCGAAAACGCTGTGGCGGTTGTTGAGATGCGGGGTGGGCCCGTGTGTGATGAAAAATTGCGAGCCGTTGGTGCCGGGTCCGGCGTTCGCCATGGAGAGGACGCCTTGTTTATCGTGTTTCAGGCTGGGGTGAAATTCATCTTCGAATTGGTACCCGGGTCCGCCCATGCCGGTGCCGGTGGGGTCGCCGCCTTGCGCCATGAAATTATCGATCACGCGATGGAAGATCACATCGTCGTAGAATCCTTCGCGCGCGAGGAAGACGAAGCTGTTTACGGTCTTGGGCGTTTTGTCGGCGAATAGTTCGATCACCATCGCGCCTTTGTCTGTTTCCATGCGCGCTTTGTATTTTTTCTTTGAGTCGATCTGCATTGCGGGTGGGGTCTTCCATTGTTTTGACATGTGTATTCTCCTTTGATTTTGAGACCTCGCAGGACGCTTCGCGAAACCCTGTGAGGTCTTATTTTAATAGCGCTTCGATGCGCGCCACGACCATATCCAGCGCGGCGGTGTTGAATCCGCCTTCGGGGATGATCACATCGGCGTAACGCTTCGAGGGTTCGACAAACTCGAGATGCATGGGGCGGACAGTCGCCTGGTATTGCGCGATCACCGATTCGGTACTGCGCCCGCGTTCGTGGATGTCGCGCTCGAGGCGGCGGATGAATCTCAGGTCGGCGTCGGTGTCTACGAAGATCTTCACGTCGAACATTTTTCGCAATTTGGCTTCCGTGAAAATAAGAATACCTTCCACGAGAATAACACTGCGCGGCTGGACGATGAAGGATTGGTCTGTGCGCCGGTCGGTGGCAAAGTCATATACGGGGACGTCCACAGGCTGCCCGTCGCGGAGGGAGGCGATGTGTTCGATCAATAATTCCGATTCGAGCGAGTCGGGGTGGTCGAAGTTGATTTCCGACCGCTGAACGGGGGGCAATCCGCTAAGGTCTTTGTAGTACGAGTCGTGTTGCAAAAAGGCGATGCGGTCGCGCCCGACCCTGCTGAGGATGGCATGCGCAACGGTGGTCTTTCCAGAGCCTGAGCCGCCTGCAATACCAATGACGAGAGGGTCTGGATGTTTCATACGGGGCGATTATACGTGATTTCACGATGTTGATGATTGTTAGGTATAATACTTCGACAAGTATGAAGAATTGCTATCGAGGAGCCTGCCTTGGCGTTCAACCCGGTTAATTGGCTGTTGGGCTTATTTTCACTGGATATTGCGATCGATTTGGGGACTGCGAACACGTTGGTGAACGTGCGCGGCAAGGGAATTGTCATCAACGAACCTTCCTGGGTGACGATTGATAAGCGCTTGCGTCAGCCGCTTGCCATCGGTTTGGAGGCGAAGGAAATGATGGGTCGCACGCCGAGCAATGTGGCGGTTGTGCGCCCGTTGCGCGATGGCGTGATCGCCGACTTCGATATTACCCAGGTGATGTTGGAATACTTCATTGGCAGGGTTCACGAGCAAAATATTGTGCCGCTTCCGCGCCCGCGCGTGGTAGTGGGAATTCCCACCGGCGTGACGGAAGTGGAAAAACGCGCCGTGTATGACGCGGTGATGGCGTCTGGCGCGCGCGCGGCATATATGATCGAGGAACCGATCGCCGCGGCATTGGGGGCTGGTTTGCCCATGGGTGAAATTCGCGGCAGTATGGTGGTGGATATCGGCGGCGGAACGACAGAAGTGGCTGTGATGTCTATGAGCGGCGTGGTCGCCTCCCGTTCGTTGCGCGTGGCTGGCGATGAGATGGACCAGGATATTGTGCAGTATTTGCGAAATAAATATAACCTGCTCATCGGTGAAGGGGTTGCGGAGCAGATCAAATGGAAGATCGGTTCGGCGTATCCGCTTCAGCCGGAGAAAACGATGGAAGTGCGCGGACGGAATCTGGTGACCGGTTTGCCGGAAAGCATCGAAGTTTCATCGGTGGAGATGCGCGAGGCGCTGGCAGGGTCGGTGCAGGTAATTATCGATACGATCCGCGACGCGTTGGATGAAATTCCTCCGGAGATCGTTGCCGATCTGATGGATGCCGGTATCTGCCTTGCCGGTGGAGGCGGGCTCTTGCAAGGGCTTGCGGACCGCCTGACGGATGAAGTGAAGTTGCGCGTATGGGTCGCCGAAGACCCGCTCACATGTGTGGCGCGCGGCGCTGGCATGGTGTTCGATGATTTCGATAAGTTGAGCCGTTATCTTGTTGGGCTGGAGCGCGGCAGCACCCGGCACAGCGCGTAACGGGTGAAAATTCATCTTCAAAAAAGAAAAATCTGCGTTTATCAGCATCCAGCATAGGTTTTGACTTGTTACCGATAAGATCTAAGAAATAAAATGAGAAATAATTTTTCGCGCGCGCTTCAGACAACGATCATCTTTCTGGTCGTGGGCGGGGTGATCGCGCTTGCGCTGGGGGGATATTTCAGCTCCGCATCGAACGTGTTCACAGGGTCGCTGGTCAATTTACAGACGTGGTTCTCCTCTCGTTTTATCGCAGTGCAGGAGTTTTTGACCGCGCCGCGCGATGTCGCCTCTCTGCGCCAGCGTAATGCGGAACTCGAAGCGGAGGTTTCTGAATTGCAAGCGCAGGTGATCCAGCTCCAGCAACAGGTTGGCGAAACAGAGATTCTCGCCGCGCTGGTCGATTTTTCGCGCGCCAACCCGGACAATACCTACAAAGCCGCCGAGGTGATTGGGCGCGACCCGAGTCCGTTTTTGCATTATGTGATCATCAACCGCGGTTCAAATGATGGGATCCTGCGCGGCATGCCGGTCGTCACCGACCAGGGGCTGGTTGGGCGCGTAGATGCGGTGATTGCCAACGCGGCGCGCGTGCAACTGATTACCGACCCGGCCTCGAACGTGAATGTGAGATTGGAAAACGCGGAGACCGACGCCTCGCTTGTTGGCTCTGTCACCGGCGACCTCGAACTGGAATTGATCTCGCAGGAAACAAACGTCGAGGCAGGCGATCTTGTCCTCACCTCGGGGCTGGGAGGCGGATATCCTCCGGACTTGATCGTCGGACAGGTGGTCAACATCCGCGCCCGCGATTTCGATTTATTTCAACAAGCCACGGTCCAGCCGGTGGTGGACTTTAACCGCCTCCAAATTATTTTGGTGATCGTAAACTTTACCCCGGTGGATATCGGTCCCCTTTTCCCGACTCCATAACCATGCGCGACCTTCTTGCGATTCCCATCATCCTTTTGGCGGTTGTCTTGCAATCTTCCCTTGTGAGCCGCATTCCGTTATTGTCCGGTCATGCCGACCTGCCGCTGGTGATCCTTGCGGCATGGGCGCTGCAAGAAGGCGTGGATACCGCCTGGCATTGGGCGATCTCGGCAGGGTTGATGGTTGGGTTTGTCTCGGGAATTCCGATCCTTGTTCCGCTCGCCGCTTATCTTCTGGTTGTAACTCTGGCGCGACTCCTTCAACGCCGCGTTTGGCAGGCGCCTTTGCTGGCAATGTTCGGAATCACCTTTCTAGGCACATTGTTTTTACACATTGTCTCGTTGGGCGCTTTGCGCTTGAACGGCACAGCGTTGCCCATTCTCGATACGTTGGGGTTGTTGACCCTGCCGAGTATCCTGTTGAATATGCTTCTTGCCATCCCTGTCTACGCGGTGATGCGCGACCTTGCTCGTTGGATGTACCCAGCCCCGGAGTTTGAATGAGTAATCAATCTGAGAATAAATTCCAAACACAGCCCTGGCGGTTGTTACTGATCTATGGCGTGATCGCCTTCGTTCTTGCAACGATCATTATGCGGCTTGTGTCTCTGCAAATTTTTAGCGGACAGGAGTGGCTCGACCAGGCGGTCGAAAATTATGTGGCTGAGGTCAGCGTGCCGGCTCAGCGCGGGATCATCTATGACCGCAACGGTTATATTTTGGCGCGTAATATCGCTTCGTATAATGTGATCATCACCCCGGCGGGTTTGCCGGACGATGAGGGTGACATACAAAGGATTTATCGCGAAGTTTCCGAACTGACGGGCGTGCCGGCGGGCGGTCCGGTCACCGATGAATCGCTGGAAAACGCCAAGTTGTTCTCGGCTTGCGTGCCGGGACCCAGCATTGCAGACATGGTCGCGCTGGGCGATTCCATTGCGCCGTTTGTGCCGGTCAAGATCAGTTGCAATATCGGGGAAGAGCTTGCCCGTATCGTGCGCGAACGTTCGGTCGATTGGCCCGGCGTCTCGTTGGAGATCGAGCCGGTGCGAGACTATCCGACGGGTTCGCTGACCGCCAATGTCGTCGGCTTCCTCGGGCCAATCTCTGCCGCCTTTCAATCGGCATATGAAGCCCGCGGATTTGTAGCCAACCGCGATAAGATCGGGTACGCCGGCATTGAAACATCCATGGATGACATCCTGCTCGGAAAAAACGGACTGCGCGTCATTCAAGAAGATGTGGCTGGCGAAGAATTGCGCAACCTCGAGCCGCCCATCCCTCCCACGCCGGGGTATAACGTGACCCTGACCATCGACACGCGTCTGCAAAAGGTCGCCGAAGCCTCGCTGATCGATGAGATCAATTTTTGGAACACTCGTTTGGATGCGACCCACCTTATCTCCAGCGGCGTGGTGATTGCCATGAACCCGAAGACCGGGGAGATCCTTGCTATGGTATCGTACCCCACCTATGAAAACAACCGATTTGCCCGCTTTATACCGGGTTATTACTACGAGCAGTTGGCGCAAGATCCGCGCCATCCTCTTGTGAACAATGCCATCTCTGCCGAGTTGGCGCCGGGCTCCACGTTCAAACTTTCCACAGCCACGGGCGCGTTCAATGAAGGCGTTATCCAGGTTGGTCAAATCGTTGAAACTCCTGGGCGGTTGTTATTGTGCGAACGGTTTCGCCCCACCGACCCGTGCACCGACCGCAACTCACGCCCATTTGTGGATTGGAACTATGAACGCAACGGCGTGATCAATGAAGCCGGGTTCGGTTCGCTCGACTTTTTCAGATGTATCGCCTATTCGAGTAACGTGTGCTTTTATAAGCTCGGTGGAGGGTTTGAGGATGAGATCAAAGAGGGGCTCGGCATCTTCCGTCTCGGCGAATACGCCCGGGCGTTGGGGTATGGCGCCCGCTCCGGCATCCAACTGCCCGGCGAGGAAGATGGACTCGTCCCATCCCCGCAGTGGAAACGCATCAACACCGGGGAAAACTGGTCCACAGGCGACACGTACATCGCCAGTGTGGGGCAGGGGTATGTGCTGGGCACGCCATTACAAGTTTTGATGTCCGGCGCCACGATCGCCAACCGCGGCAAACTCATGCAGCCCACACTCGTCCGCGAAGTGCAAGACGGGGAAGGCCATGTTGTCCCGTTGTGGTTCGACCCCGAAACTTTCTTCATTTACGAACAGCGGACAACGACCGATGCCGATGGCCGCGAGCGCGTGGTTTGGGTGAATATGGCGGACGAAACAAAGATTTTCCCCTTGCCGCCCGCCGGGAGTTATCAGATCTCGCCATTTACCCCAAACATAAAATGGGATGTGACCGTGGAACCGATCATCAATGAATGGAGCTGCGAGGCAGGGTATTGCGACCTCACCGGAAATACGAAGACCATCCTGCCAGCCACCATCGAAGCGGTTCGCACTGGCACGCGCATGGCGGTAACCGAAGACCCGCTTGGCACGTTGCACCGGGTGTTCACAGAATTCTATCCGATACCGATCGCGGTGGCAGGCAAGACCGGCACGGCGGAATACTGCGATGATGTCGCCCGGGTGTTGGACCGCTGTCGTTTTGGACGCTGGCCCACCCATGCCTGGACGCTTTCATACGCGCCCTTCGACGACCCGGAGATCATCGTCCTTGCGTTTGCCTACAACGGCGGCGAAGGCGGTTCGGTTGCCGCGCCGATCGTGGCGCGCGTGTTGCAGGCATACTTCGAACTGAAAGCCATAGACCTTGCGCGGGGCGATTAAAACTTCAACGAATACTTCATGCTATAATTTCGCAATCGATACAACGCATGGAAGACACCACAACGCTTCTTCAGATCAAAGGTATACGCGACGGACTGCTCGTTTCGATTGATGACGCTCCGTGGGATGAACAGCGTTCCGCGTTGCTTACCCAGGTGGATTCTCAGCCCGCATTCTTTCACGGCGCGCGCCTTGCGCTGGATGTTGCGACACAAGTGTTGAAGGTGGACGATCTTGCGGAATTGCGCGATCAACTTTCTGAGCGAGGCATCTTCCTCTGGGCGGTTATCAGTGAATCGCCGACCACAGAGAAAACGGCGCAGTTGCTCGGTTTGGCAACTCGAATCGCAAAGCCGCGGCCTGAAGATTCAAGGGCGTTTGCCCCGGAAAATGCCGGCGAAGAGGCTTCGCTATTTTTGAATAAAACGCTCCGTTCCGGCGCCCGTGTTGAATATCCCGGACATGTGGTGGTGCTTGGCGATGTGAACCCCGGCGCGGAGATCGTTGCCGGAGGAAGCGTCATCGTCTGGGGTCGCTTGCGAGGGATGGTTCATGCGGGGGTAAAGGGCAATGCCGCCTCGGTGATCTGCGCCCTCGACCTTTCGCCAACTCAAGCGCGCATTGCCGGTGAATCGTATGCCGCATTGGAGCCGAGCGAAACTCAACAGCCCGAGATGGCGCGCATCCATCAAGATGGAAAAATCCACGCTGAACTTTGGTCAGCTAAATAAGCCATAGGAAAACTACATGCCTGCAAAAGTCATTACGCTTACATCTGGGAAAGGCGGGGTGGGGAAGACCACCGCCACTGCCAACCTTGCCGTCGCGCTTGCGGCGGAGAAGTCGAAAGTGGTTTGTCTTGACGGCGATATCGGCTTGCGCAATTTGGATGTGATCCTCGGCTTGGAAAATCGCATCGTGTATGATTTGGTGGATGTGGTCGAAGGGCGTTGCCGCTTGAAACAGGCGATGATCCGCGATAAGAAATTGCCCGACTTGTACCTCATCCCGGCGGCTCAGACGCGCGATAAAAACGCCGTTTCCGCCAGCGATATGGTGCGGGTGGTAAAAGAGTTGCGATCCGATTTTGATTTTGTGTTGATCGATTCGCCCGCCGGCATCGAGCGCGGATTTCGCAATGCCATCGCCGCCGCGGACCGCGTCCTCGTGGTGACCAACCCCGAGGTCAGCGCGGTACGCGATGCAGATCGAGTGATCGGCATCCTCGAGTCGGAGGAAAAAGGACCCGCGGCGCTCATCCTGAATCGGTTGAATCCCGCGCTCGTCAAAAGCAAAGATATGCTCTCGCCCGAGGATGTGCTCGATTTGCTCGCGGTTGAATTGATCGGCATTGTGCCGGAAGATGAAAACGTGGTCATTGCTTCCAATCGTGGCGCGCCGGTTGCGTACGACCCGAAAAGCCGGGCGGGGCAGGCGTTTCGCAATATTGCGAAACGGTTGAAGGGCGAAACCGTTCCATTCCTTGATTTGGAATCTCAAGGCAGCCTCTGGGAGCGCATCCAGCGGTTGACGGGGAGGAAGTGACATGGGATTCTTCGATCGATTCTTCGGAAAAAAAACCAGCGCCGATAGCGCGAAAGAGCGCCTGCAACTGGTGCTGATTCACGACCGCACGGATCTGACGCCTGCTGAGTTGGATGCGCTTCGGGATGATTTGATCGCCGCCATCAGCCGCCACGTGCAAATTGACGCGAAAGCCATGCAGATCGGCGTGGAGCATGATGGGCGCTCGCAACGGCTTGTGGCGGATATTCCGCTCAAAGCCGCGCGGCGTAAAACACGAAAGACGAAATAATCTATGGTGTTCGCGCCGCCGTTCAACTGCGGCGCGAACAAGTAGGTTGTGAACAAGTCAATGGTTCCAGCGGCAGTTCTACTGCCGCTGGAACAGAGAAACGCACTTTGTAAGACTTCCCACGCATGCTAAAAAATATTTCATGGCGCTACTTTGACTTCTGGCTGTTGGGCGCGGTGGTGCTTGCCACGGCCTTCGGCACCACGATGATCCGATCCGCGGTGGCGGGGAATGAAGTATTGCTTCCGCTCATTAATCGCCAGATTTATTTCGCTCTGGCGGGCTTGGTCCTGATCTTCGTTGTTGCCGCGATCGACTACCGTTATTGGATGGCGCTGTATCGTCCCATGTATCTCGTCATTTTGCTGTTTCTCGTCACCTTGACCGGTTTCGGTCAAACCGCTTTTGGCGCGCAGCGTTGGTTTCAGGTAGGCGTGTTATTCCTGCAACCGACAGAGTTTGCCAAGATCGTGGCGATCCTTGTATTGGCGCGTTACTTTCAGGCGACTCAAAATCAGCCGCGCGACCTGCGCTGGTTGATCGGGGCGGTGGTATGGGCATCCGGCATAATTGGGTTGATCCTGCTCCAGCCGAATCTCAGCAATGTTGTGGTGTTGAGCGTCATTCTTGGCGCATTGTTGTGGCTGAACGGCATGGAAGTGAAGCATGTCATTATGGTGGGGGCGGTTGGGACGATCTCCTTTATCGCTATTGTAGGTTTGACCGCCGCAGGAATCCGCATTCCGTTCTTGCAGGAATATCAACAGGATCGCATCGCGAATTTCATCCTCCCGGAAGAGGACGCCACGTTCGGCGCGACCTATAACGTGTCACAGGCGCTCATTGCGATCGGCTCGGGCGGCGTGACCGGTCAAGGGTATGGTCACGGCACGCAGACTCAGTTGCGCTTCTTGAAAGTGCGTCATACCGATTTTATTTTCTCGGCGATCTCGGAGGAGTTTGGGTTTGTTGGCGCGCTGTTGGTCATTGTCATTATCATGTTGGTCATTTGGAGGTGTTTGCGCGCCGCGCAAAAAGCCAGAGATGTGGCGGGCATGAATATCGCTTACGGCGTGGCGATCTTGATCTTTTTTCAAGGCATGGTCAACATTGGGGTAAACTTGAACATCGTGCCCGTCTCGGGCTTGCCGCTTCCGTTCATTAGTTACGGCGGCAGCGGTCTCACTTCATTGATGCTCGGAATCGGGCTTGTGGAAAGCGTTGCCATGCGGTTCAGGCAATTGGAATTTTGACCCCCTCCCGCCTTCGGCACCCTCCCCCAAAATCCAAATGGGGTTCGTCGGATTTTGGGGGAGGGCTGGGCTGGGGTGGGGGTCGTTTGGAGGATTATTTTGAAACCAGCACGCACACGCATGGCGCCATCGCCAACTGGGAGATTTCATCTCGGAAGCGCGCGCACCGCGCTCTTCGATTATTTGCTCGCGCGTAAAACGGGCGGGCAGTTCATCTTGCGCCTCGAAGATACCGACCGGAAACGATTTGTTGAAGGTTCGGAAGATGAAATTATGCGGAGCCTCGATTGGCTCGGCCTCACTCCCGACGAAAGCCCGCTTCATGGCGGGACCTTCGGCCCGTATCGCCAAACCGAGCGGCGCGACCTCTATCAACAACGCGCGAACGAACTTGTGCAAAAAGGATCGGCGTATCCCTGCTTCTGTTCGCCCGAGCGGCTCGAACAATCGCGCAAGGAGCAGGAAGCCCGCAAAGTAGATCGTGTCCTCTATGATGGATTGTGCCGCGCGATCGATCCCGGCGACGCCGCGAAGCGCATTGCCAATGGGGAGAAATATGTGATCCGTTTCAAGATGGAACATGTAGGTTCTACCATCGCGCATGATCACCTGCGCGGCGACATTGTGACCGAGAATAAATATCTCGACGATACGATTATCTTGAAGTCAGACGGTCTGCCCACGTATCATCTCGCCGCGATGGTGGACGACCACGAAATGGAAATTACCCACGTCTTGCGCGGATCGGAATGGCTCTCGACGTTTCCGCTTCATGTGAACATCGTCCGCGCGTTTGGGTGGGATGAACCCGTTTGGATTCACTTATCAATTTTTCTCAAACCGAGCGGCAAAGGGAAGATGAGCAAGCGAGACAATGCCGATGTTATGAAGGACGGCCGTACAGTCTTCGTTGACGATATGAAAGATTTAGGCTACACACCCGAGGGCGTGTTGAATTGGATCGCGTTGATGGGGTGGGGCGTCGCCGAGGACGATGTGATGTCTCTTGACCAGATGATCCAACGCTTCAGCATAGACACGTTGACTCCCTCGCCCGCGGCGATCAATTTTCAAAAACTGGATCATTTCAATGGGACTCACATCCGCTTGTTGACGACCGAAGACCTGTCGGCGCGGATCAAGCCGTATTTTGTCGCGGCAGGCTTGGATGTCCAGAATGACGCGCTGGTCAAGATCACGCCGCTCATCCGCGAGCGACTCGTCACGTTGGATGATTGTCTCGCGTTTGCGAGTTTCTTCTTCAAAGAGGAAGTATTGCCGAATCCCGATGAGTTGATCGCGAAAGGACTCGATGCGAAGCAGTCCGCTGAGATCGCAAAGAAGTGTTTGGAGATTCTGTCCGCAATGCCCGACGTGTCGCATCAGACTGCCGAGCCGCCGATGCGCGCGTACGTTGAGTCGGCGGGGTTGAACGCGAATCAAGTCTTCGGCATATTGCGCGTCGCCGTGACGGGGCAAAAGGTCAGCCCGCCGTTGTTCGAGAGCATGGAGATCATCGGGCGCGAAAAAGTGTTGTCGCGGTTGCAAAACGCGATTGGAATTTTAGAGCGAATGTAACCGAACGTTTGCTGTTATACTCTTGAATATCAATTCACAGAAAGGAATTTTTCTCATGGCGCAAAAATCGGGAGCAACACGGAAGGCAAGAGTTCCAAGTAACGCGGCGAAATCGTCAGCAAAAGGCGGCGCGGACCTGTCCGCGTTATTCGGCGTGGCGGCGAAAGCGCTTGCGGCGAATCAAGGAGCGTTGAATCAAGCAGACGCGCAGAACGGCAACCATGGCGACAACATGGTGCAGATGTTCAACATGCTTACACAGGTGATGGGCGAGCAGAAAGGCGCGTCACCTTCGCAACAACTGAGCAACGCGAGCCAGTATCTTCAACAGCACGCCACCAGCGGATCGTCGCAAGTGTACGCGCAAGGGCTCGCTCAAGCCGCGCAACAATTCAAGGGACAGAAGTCTGTCAACCCAGACAACGCGATGATGTTGGTGCAGTCGCTTCTCGGCGGAGGTCAACCCGCTCAACAACAAATGGGCGGCGGCGCGGATTTGCTCGGTTCGCTCCTCGGCGCGGTGACTCAATCACAACAGCCACAACAACAAGACAGCGGCATCGACGCGGGCGACTTGCTTAATGCAGGCATGGCGTTCATGAACGCGAAGAATCAAGGACAGGACAATCTGCAAGCGGGTCTCAGCGCTCTCATGGCGGCTGGACCGCTCGGGCAAAGTTCCCACCGCCAGCAATCGGGTCAGGTCGTTGGGAATGCGTTATTGCAGGCGATCTCTGCGATGGCGAAGAAATAGGGGAGGTGGGGTGTACGTAGAAAGTGGAAAGTAGAGAGTAGAGAGTAGAGAGTGGAAAGTGAAATTCCGCGCTGATGGTTTCGGCGCGGAATTTTTATTTCTGTGTAACATAATTTATGGAGAACGTCCCGCAGGTTTAGTCAGACGAGTCAAGGTTTGTAAGAAAACCTATGGGACGGCGCGTAACATCAATGTATAAGCTTGCGCAACGTGTATGTAAGTACCTCTACCGCCCGCGCATACTCTTCCAACTCGATATGCTCGTTCGACGTGTGATCCAAACTCGAATCGCCTGGACCATACACCACCGCTGGACATTTCCACACAGGCGCGACGATGTTCAAATCGGCAGTCCCTGTTTTGTAAACGAAGCGCGGCTCTCCGCCCTGCGACCTGATTCCGCTTAAGAAGCTTCGTACCAGCGGAGTGTTTTTCTCACATCCCCACGCGGGGATGGCGAAACCCGTTCTTTCAACAACCACGCCTTCGACGATCTCTTCTAATTTCTGATACCAATCCTCTGGCGCAACTTCCACAGGCAAGCGGACACCTACTCTCAGTGTCGCTTTCTGCTCGAAGCCATCCTGACTCGAATCCACGCCGCGCAAAGTTAATAACAACTGATCAAAGACTCTTTTCTTATCTTCATTAAATCCCTGCACATACGCTTTGATTTTTAACCACACGTCCACAGCCGCTTCTGCCGCAGTCTCTTCGCCGCTGGCGGTATGCGCCTGCTCGCGTTTGACGACCACATTCGCCCACGCGCTCCCTTTATATCCCAACGCGATTCGATCCCAATGGTTCGGCTCGCCGATGATTGCAAAATCTGGCTTGTATTGATTGACGACAAAACGAGCCCCTTCCGAATCTCTTTCCTCTTCCACCGCGCCAATCACCACAAATTGCCAGCCCTCTTGCGCTCCCACATTTGCAACTGCATCCACAAAACACGCCAGCGGACCTTTCGCGTCCACAGAGCCGCGTCCGTACAGACTCCCTTCTCCTTGTGGGAGAAGGGTTGGGGATGAGGGCGGAATGAGGTCAACTTTAATTTCCCCAGGCACCGTATCAATATGCCCAAGCAGAACAACTTGCTTTTCTCCTTTCCCCATCACGCCAACCGCATTGCCCGCTTCATCTATAAAAGCGTCATCATAGCCCAGCGACTTCATCCGCTGGACCAGCCATTCCACAGCCCGCCGCTCGCTCCCTGAAGGGCTGTATTGTGAAACCAAACCAACTAACGTATCAAAGTTACTCATCCGTTTATCCGTTGCCAAATCCGCTTTCCATCCGTTTATCCGTTTTGTAATCCGTTGCCAAATCCGCTTTCCATCCGTTTACCCGTTTTGTAATCCGTTACCAAATCCGTTTTTGTCCGCGAGTCCGTGTCAAAGTCCGTTTATAGAAATCCGCTTATCCGCTTTACAATCCGTTGACCATTGTCTATTGTCCATCATCCATCGTCATCGCCAGCACCTCGGTCAACGTATCCACCAAATGATCCAACTGCTCATACGTGATCACCAGCGGCGGCAGTAAACGGATAACCGTCATACCCGCATTCAACGCGATGATGTTCGCTTCTTGCAGAGCCTTGATATACGGCGCGACTTTCTGCTTCATCTCGATCCCCACCATCAAACCCAGTCCGCGCACTTCGCGGATGTTCGGCGATTGAATCGTCTTCAACTTCTCCATCAGATATTTCCCCTTCGCCTCCGCCTGACCCGCCAAATCTTCTTCCTTGATCACATCCAACGCCGCGTTTGCCGCCGCGCACGAAAGCGGATTGCCACCAAAGGTCGAGCCATGCACGCCTGGCGTTAAGTTCTTCACATTCTTCCCGATCAACACCGCGCCCATCGGCACGCCGCCCGCCAACGATTTGGCGCAACATAACAAGTCTGGTGTGATTCCAAAATGTTCAATCGCAAAAAATTTTCCCGTGCGCCCAAAGCCCGTTTGAATTTCATCCACGATCAACAACGCGCCGCGTTCATCGCAAATTCTTCGCGCGGCTTGCACATATTCGGCATTGGCAGGATACACGCCGCCTTCGCCTTGCACCACTTCCAAAATCACCGCCGCCGTTTCTTCGTTCACCGCTTTATCCAACGCTTCGATATTGTTATACGCCACATGACTAAAGCCAGGCACAAGCGGTTCAAACCCTTCGCGATATTTTTTATTGTACGTCGCGGATAAAGAACCATACGTTCTTCCATGAAAGGCGCGCATCGCCGCCACGATATTTTTTCGCCCAGTGGAAATACGCGAAAACTTGAACGCCGCTTCCACCGATTCGGTCCCAGAGTTGCATAAAAAGACTCGCTCCAAGCCCGCCACCAACGAAGTCAATTTTTGCATCACCATTGCGCGTTGATCGTTCGGGAACGACTCAAATAAAGTGATCAGCGTATTCGCCTGCTTGTAGAGCGCCTCCGCAACTTTCGGGTGGGCATGGCCGAGATTGGCGACGCCGTGCCCCGACGAGCAATCCAAATATTCTTTGCCATCCGCATCAAACAACGAAGCGCCTTGTCCGCGCACGATCACTAACGATTGCTTTGCGTATGTCCCCGATGTATATTTATTTTCGATTTCAAGAATTTCGTTACTGTTCATTGAATCACTGTTCCATTTCCTGCCAAAGCATTTGAGATTGGATTTTGAATGCGACCGTCCGCGATGATGACGCGACTCACGCCGCCTTTGAGCGCTTCTTCCGCGCCTAACACTTTTTTCTTCATGCGACCCTGCGCCGCTTCACTCGCCGCCGCAAGTTGATTCTGCGGCAGGAGCCGAATGAGCGTTGATTCATCTGGAAAATTTTTCATCAGTCCAGGCACTGCCGTCAACAACAACAGACTCTCCGCTTTGAGCGCGGATGCGACCATCGCCGCCGCGCGGTCTGCATCCACGTTCAACGCCTCACCTTTTTCGCTGACCGCCACAGGCGCAATCACTGGCAGATAGCCAGCGTTCAATAACATCAACAATAATTCGCTGTTAATCGTTTCTATCTTTCCCGTGTAATCATCGCGGATAATCTTTCTTTTGCCGTTTTCAATGCTTTGAACGGATTCCTTGCGCGTCGCCTGCATTAACTTGCCGTCGAGTCCGCATAGCCCAAAAGCGTTGACTCCCAGCATCTGCAATTGCTCCGTCAACAACGAATTGACCTTACCATTCACCGCCATCAAAAATATTTCGAGCGTTTTTCGATCGGTGTACCGCGAGGTGTAACCCGAAGGCGAAGTAATCATCTTCGGCGGAGCGCCCAGCCCTTCGCCCAACGCGTTCGCTTCCGCAGAGCCGCCATGCACAAAGACGAGTCGCTGACCTTGCGCTAATAATTCCTTTGCATCGGCGCAGATCGCGGAAAAATCCACGCCTTCCGTGCCGCCAAGTTTTACAACTGTGATCGAATCGGTCATTGTTCTCCATTTCAAACGGTGGTCGAGAGTTCCGAGCAAAGCGAGGAACGTATCGAGATCACATTATGTAATTTCATTTTTACTTTTAATAGCTGGTTTCGATACGGCGGCGAAAACCACGCCGCCTACTCAACCAGCGAGGTCTTATTAAATCGGATGCAACCCCATAAACTCCAACCCCAGAGTCTCATCCCAACCCATCATCAAGTTCAGACACTGCACCGCCGAACCAGACGCGCCCTTCATCAAATTATCAATCGCGGACATCGCCACAATATGACCGTTGCTCTCATCTAATTCAAAACCCAGATCGGCGTAATTTGAGCCAGCCAAAATCTTCGGCTCAGGCACGCGATAAATACCGCGCTGTTCCTTAACCACGCGAATAAACGGATTTTCGTTCGCCACCGCTCTGTAGGCTTTCCACAAATCCTTTGTCGCCGTACCAGCCTTCACCGTGGCGTGAGCCGTCGCCAACACGCCGCGCACCAAGTCCACAGCAGTCATCGTCAATGAGATATTTTTCACTCCCATTTCCTGAATCACTTCCGCCGTGTGACGATGCCCGAACGCCGAGAACGTGCGAATCACATTGGCGCGTTCCGCGTGAAGCGAACCAGAATTGCCCTCCGCGCCGCCTTCGGATGAACCGACTTTGATTTCAATAAAAATTGGAGAGGACAAATCCAGCAAATCCGCTTTGATTAAAGGAAGCAATGCGAGATTGCTCGCGGTGGCGTTACAGCCCACGCCGCTGATGTAATTTGCGTTCGCCATCTTCGCGCGATGCAGTTCGGGCAAGCCGTACACAAACTTGCCCAACCATTCGGGCGCGGCATGTTTTTCGCCGTACCATTGCTCGTAAAATTTTTCATCGCGCAAACGGAAATCTGCCGAGAGATCAATGATCTTCGTCCCAAGTTTTGCATACGCTTCGATATTTTTCTGCGCCTGACCATGCGGTTGCGCCAAAAACAAAACGTCAACAGATTCCAACTGCGCTGGATCGCTGAATTTCAATTGCGTCCGCTTCCTCAAATTGGGATGCGTCTGATACACATACTCGCCCACCCGCGAACGCGATGTGACTTGTTTAATTTCAACGTTCGGATGACCCAGCAGCAATCTTAATAACTCGCCGCCGCCATACCCCGAACCGCCAAGTATCGAAACTGTAACCATCAATAATTTCTCCGTTTATCTGTAAATCCGTTTAGTATCCGCTTATCCGTTAACTATCCGTTACTCATCAAGCCACTCCAAACAGCCGCGCCAGAATCGCTTTCTGCGCGTGCAAGCGATTATGCGCCTGCGGAAAAATTACGGACTGCAAACCGTCCGCGACATCATCGGTCAATTCGTGATTGCGATGCGCGGGCAAACAGTGCATGACAATTGCGTCTTGCTTCGCTTCATTCACCAACTGACGATTGACTTGAAAGGACGAAAAGATTTTTTCGCGCTGAATGGTTTCTTCTTCCTGACCCATGCTCGTCCATGTGTCAGTATAAATCACATTCGCATCTTTGACAGCCTCATGCGGATTATTGTAAAACGAAATGTCCGCGCCGCTCTCAAACGCGATTTGTTTGGCGACGTCAATTGCGTCCATTGAAATTTCATACCCAATCGGATTTGCAATTGAAAAATGCCAGCCAAGTTTCGCGCAGACGTGCATCAACGAAACCGCGACGTTATTTCCATCGCCAACATATGCGACGTTCAAGCCTTTGGCTTTACCGAATTTTTCCTGAATGGTCAACGCATCCGCCAACGCCTGGCATGGATGGTTGTAATCGCTCAAGCCGTTGATGACGGGAACGCTCGCCCAACGCGCCAACTCGACCAGATGCTCATGCGAAAAGACTCGCGCCATGATGCCCTGCACATAACCCGATAACACCCGCGCCACATCCGCAATTGATTCGCGCTGACCGAGTCCGATCTCCGCGGGCGAAAGATACAGGGCGTGACCGCCCAAATGTTGCATCGCCATCTCGAATGAAACGCGCGTCCGCAAACTGGGTTTTTGAAACACCATCGCCAACGCTTTGCCTTTCAATAAAGGCGCATTGCCTCCGTTGAAATATTCCTTCTTCAAAGCCGCTGCCAGGTCTAATAAATCCTGCAACTCCTCCGCAGAAGAATCGGCGATATGCAAAAAATCCTTCTTCATCATCAACTTTGGGCTTACCGTCATCTGCATCTCTTGAACATCCATAATTGCTCCTAAACATAAACACGAAGCCAACCGTAGGTCAGGCTTTTAGCCTGACATCTTCTCTATTTCGATGAATGGCGGGTTAAAAACCCGCCCTACAAACTCTTTTACAGAATAGCGGATTAAAACGGAGGGAACAAGGTCTATTGCCAACATCCGTTTATCCGCTTTAGAGTCCGTTGACCAAGTCCGTTCTTGTCCGTGAATCCGTTATAAAGTCCGTTTATCACAATCCGTTACCACCTTCACCGTGTACTCCACAATCTCGCCCGCGATATCAATGCCGCTCACGGGTTGCATCGTATGGAACTCCATCGTGTGATTGATCTCATTCACCACGAGTCCCTTTTCGGGGTGTTCGACCAAATCCACAGCTAGCACGCCGCCGCCCACAGATTTCGCCGCGCGCAAGCATAACTCTTCGATCTCAGGCGTGATGGGACACAACTCGCCTTCGCCGCCACGCGCCGTGTTCGTGATCCAATGCTCCGACTTGCGATACATCGCCGTCAACACTTTATCGCCGATCACAATCGCGCGGATGTCGCGCCCAGGCTTGGCGATATATTCCTGAATATAAAAAACGGAATGTTGCACCGACCCCAGCGTGGATTTATGTTCCAGCACCGCCTCCGCCGCGTCGCGGTCATTGACCTTCGCCAGCAACCGCCCCCACGACCCGACCACAGGTTTCAACACCACAGGATAACCAAACGCTTCAATCGCTTCCAACGCCGCTTCGGTTGTGAACGCCGTCGCGTTATGCGGTTGCGGAACGCCGTCTCTTGCCAGCGCCGCGCTCGTCATCAACTTGTCGCCGCAAATTTCAGCCACCGAAGCCGTGTTCACCGTCGGCACGCCAAATGCGTTCAACAAACGCAGGGCATACAATCCGCTGTTGTAACTGATGCTTCGTTCCAGTACCGCGTCATATTGCCGCCACGGCTTCGCGTCGTCCAAATCGAAATGGATCGCGCGATCATCCAGGCGGTCATAATCAATGCCGCGTTTTTCCAATGCGCCGAAGATCCACTTCTCTTCCACGCGCACCCGCGAATATAAAACGCCAACTTTCAATCGTCTCTGCATAAGACCTCAATGCTGAATAAAGAATGCAGAATGCGGAATAAAAAATTCTTCATTCCTCATTCTGCATTCCACATTTTTATTCTCCCCAATCTTCCTGTTCCATGGGCGCCAGTTGCACCGCCGCAGGCTCCAACGCGGTCACTTCCAAATCCACGCCGCAATCTGAACAGACCAAAATTTCGCCGACTTCCGTTCCAGCGGCTAACTCCACCTGGGCTTCACATTCGGGGCAAACAATTGTAGACATGATTTTTTTCTCCTTGTTTTCAAACGATGATTTTAAAATGCAGATTCAAAAATTTTCTGCACTATTTACTATTCCGCATTTTGCATTTTGCATTCTGCAATCTGCATTTTGACTGACTTGAGACTCGTGCCGCCAATCGCATTTCTTTTTTCGATGGATTTCAGCAGGTCAAAGGCTTGATACACATCCGCCTCAAACTCTGGACGTATAGCCTGATACGCTTCGAGCGGCATTTTCTCCATCCGCACATTCCCCTCCCCCGCCACGCGGACGACTCTCCCCGCCGCCTCATGCGCCTTGCGAAACGGAACGCCTTTGTTCACCAGATAATCCGCCAAATCCGTCGCCAGCATGGATGAGTCAATCGCGTCTCGCATCCGTTCAGGTTTCACTGTGATCGTTCGCAGGGCTTCGGCGATCACAGGCAACATCACCAACAACGTATCGGTCGCCTGAAAGACGGGCGCTTTATCTTCCTGCAAATCTTTATCGTAAGTCGAAGGCAAACCTTTGAGTGTGGCGAGCAAGCCAGTGAGTAAACCCAATAACGTGCCTGCTTTGCCTCTGGTCAACTCAAACACATCAGGATTCTTTTTCTGCGGCATCAAACTCGATCCCGTTGAAAACGCATCGGCTAACTCGAAGAAGCCAAACTCCGCGCTGGTGAATAACACAATTTGCTCCGCGAGTTTGCTTTGGTGAACGCCAATCATCGTCGCGCAGAAAAGATATTCCGCCGCGAAATCCCTGTCAGAGACGGCATCCATGCTATTTTGAGAAACTTCCGCAAAGCCCAGCGTTTTTGCCAACGCGCTTCGATCAACCTCAAACGGCACGCCCGCCAACGCGCCGCTCCCCAACGGCAGAACGGAGACTCGCTTCGTCAAGTCGTTCAATCGTTCCATATCTCTTTGCAAAGGATGAACATGACTCAGCCACCAATGCGCCAACAGAATCGGTTGCGCTCTCTGCAAGTGAGTGTAGCCAGGCATGAGAATTGCACCCTCACCCTCACCCTTACCCTCTCCCGTTGGAGAGGGGACTCCCTTCTCCCTTTGGGAGAAGGGTTGGGGATGAGGGAGCGCCGCTTCGGCGTTCTCCACTAAAACAGTTTGCAAATCTTTCAAAGCGGCTTGCAATTCAGGGATGGCGCTCAACATCCACAAACGGAAATCGGTCGCCACTTGATCGTTGCGGCTTCTGCCTGTGTGCAGTTTGCCCGCCGCATCGCCAATCAACTCGGTCAGCCTGCGCTCAACGGCGGTGTGGATGTCTTCGTCGGAGGCGGCGAAGGTAAACTGTCCCTGAGAAAATTCTTTTCGGACGGTATCCAGCCCAAGGGCGATGGAAGCGTGCTCTTTATCCGCAAGAATGCCCGCTTGATGAATCGCCTGCGCCCACGCCAGACTCCCATCAATATCGTGAAGCGCGAGACGCTGATCCACCGCAAGCGATGAATTCAAATCCCAGGCTTGTTGATTTAATTTGGTTGAAAAACGTCCGCCCCAGAGAGTCATAGTTTGCTCCTTATGTCATGTCATTGCGAGGGCGTTCTTGTTCTATGCCCGAAGCAATCTCCTCATCGTTGGAGATTGCTTCGTCGGGAAGAGCGCCCTCCTCGCAACGACATCAAATCAATCCCTTTTAAACTTCGAATAATCAGGCTTGGGCATATCGAGACCTGAAACGGGCAAGCCGTTCAAGCCGCGCACTTTCAGGCTGAGTCCGTACAAGCGAATGAATCCTTCGGCGTGGCTTTGATCGTAGACGTCTTCCTGACCGAAGGTTGCGAAATCTTCGCGATACAAACTGAACGGAGATTTTTTGCCAGCCGTGATGATGTTGCCTTTATATAATTTAAGTTTGACTATGCCAGTGACGGGACCTTGCGTGGCATTGACGAACGCGTCCAGCGCTTCGCGCAACGGCGTGAACCATAAACCGTTGTAAGTGAGTTCGGTATATTTCACCGCCGCCATTTCTTTGAAGTGCATTGTCTCGCGGTCTAACACCAGCGATTCGAGTTCGCGATGCGCATACAACAGAATCGTGCCGCCTGGAGTTTCATACACGCCGTGCGATTTCATGCCGACGAGTCGATTCTCCACCAAGTCCACGCGCCCGATGCCGTGCGCGCCGCCGATGGCGTTTAACTTTTCCACAATTTTTGCGGGCGAAAGTTTTTCGCCATTTACCGCAATTGGATTGCCGCTTTCAAATTCGATCTCCACATATTGCGCTTCATCGGGCGCGCTCTCTGGCGAAGCGGACATTTGATACATGGCTTCTTCGGGTTCGTTCCACGGGTCTTCGAGCAAGCCGCCTTCGTGCGAAAGATGCCACAGGTTTGAATCGCGCGAGTAAATGGATTTGATCGTCGCCGTCACTGGCACGTTATGTTTCGCGGCGTATTTCAACGCATCTTCCCGCGAGCGGATATCCCATTCGCGCCACGGAGCGATGATCTTCAAACGCGGATCGAGCGCCATCACGGTCAATTCAAAACGCACCTGATCGTTCCCCTTGCCTGTCGCACCGTGCGCCACCGCGTCCGCGCCCACTTGATGAGCGACATCCACTAAATGTTTTGCAATTAAAGGACGGGCAACCGACGTGCCCAATAAATACTTGTGTTCATACACCGCCCCCATCTTCAACATGGGAAGAAGATATTCCGAAGCGAACTCTTCCTTCATGTCGTGAATAATGCACTGACTCGCGCCGCTATTGATGGCTTTCTGTTCCAGCCCGCGCATGTCTTCGTCGCCCTGCCCCACATCCGCGCAAAAGCAGACCACTTCACACCCGTAGTTTTCTTTCAACCACGGCACGATCACAGACGTATCCAGCCCGCCAGAATAGGCGAGGACGACTTTCTTCACTTGCGGTTTTGATTTCGATTTCATTTCATGCTCCTTGTGATACGGTAATGCCGACTTAAGTCGGCGCTACGCAAAATAAAAACAGCCCACCTTTTCAAGGTGGGCTGTTTTGGTTGACTTATGCGTGTGTCAGCGCGCGCTTGCGCTTACCGCTCCATCATTCAAACAAAAAGAACCCAACCTTATAGTTGAGGTACGCTTCGAACGACGGATACGCGGCGCGAACGCTTTGGCTAACATATTGCGCAGAATTCTACCCGCATTGCGAAATGTGTCAATGGTTTTAACGAAATTCGTTTGAAGAGTTTTGAATTGGGCAATGGCTATGAATGCGATCATCATTTTATTTGATAGTGACTCTGCAAACTGCGATACTTCAATTCCTTCTTGCGCATGGCTTGAATGGCGGAAGTCGCCGCAGTGGCGGAAGATAACGTCGTCAGCAATGGCACGTTCATGGCGATTGCGGCTTTGCGGATCTCGGCGCCATCGGTGTGCGCGTGCGGACCGAGCGGCGTGTTCAACACGAGTTGAATCTTTCCCGCGCGGATCAAATCCACGATTTGAGTTGAACCGTCTTGCGCTTTCTCGACTACTTCCACAGGCAAGCCCGCCTTCATGCACATATCCGCTGTGCCAGGCGTGGCGTATAAATTGAATCCCAGTCGGTGCATGTCGCGCGCAAATTTCAAGCCCGCGCTTTTATCGTAATCGTTGACCGTGATCAAGACCGCGCCTGCATCGGGCAGGGCTTGTCCCGCCGCCGTTTGTGATTTTGCGAAAGCGTGACCAAAATGCGAGGCGTGTCCCATCACTTCGCCCGTCGAGTGCATTTCTGGTCCGAGCAGGGAACTGGAGCCAGGCAATTTTTTGAACGGGAAGACCGCTTCTTTGATGAAGAAGCCATCCACTTGCGGCTCTTCGGTCACGCCAAGTTCTGCGAGCGTTTTACCAGCCATCACTTGCGCGGCGATATAGGCCATGTTCAAACTCGTCGCTTTGCTGGCGTAAGGCACAGTCCGCGAGGCGCGTGGGTTCACTTCCAACACATAGACGATTTCATCTTTCAGCGCGAACTGCACGTTCATCAACCCGCGCACGCCGAGCGCGAGTCCCAATTGTTCGGTGTATTCGCTCATAATGCCTTGATGATACGCGCTGACTTTATACGGCGGCAGAACGCACGCGGCATCGCCCGAATGCACGCCCGCTTCTTCGATGTGTTGCATCACCGCGCCGACAACCACGCGCTCGCCATCGGCTAATGCGTCCACGTCAATTTCAAAAGCGTCTTCCAAAAATTTATCAATCAAGATCGGTTGATTAGGAGCCGCCTCAATCGCCTGTTGAATGAAGCCTGCCAAATTGATTTCGGAATCCACGAGAGCCATTGCCCTGCCTCCCAACACAAAAGACGGGCGGACTAAAACGGGATAGCCGATTCTTTCGGCGACTTCTCGCGCCTCTTCCAACGTGCGGGCGATTCCATTTTCAGGCTGGGGGATGCCCAACTCTTTGAGCAGTTTCGCAAACGCTTCGCGGTCTTCGGAGAGTTGAATGGCATGGGGCGAGGTGCCTAAAATTTTGACTCCCGCCGCTTCGAGTCCCGCCGCCAGGTTGAGCGGAGTCTGCCCGCCGAACTGCACGATCACGCCGATTGGGTTTTCTCTATCAATGACATTGAGAACGTGTTCCAATGTGAGCGGTTCAAAATATAACCTGTCCGCCGTATCGTAATCGGTGGAGACAGTTTCAGGGTTGCAGTTATACATGATGGTTTCATAACCCATCTTCGATAAGGCAAACGCCGCCTGACAGCAACAATAATCAAACTCAATGCCCTGACCAATGCGATTCGGTCCGCCGCCGAGGATCAATATTTTTTGCTGATCCGTCGGGCGTGATTCATCGTCCATTTCATACGCGGAATAGAGATACGGCGTCTGCGCTTCAAACTCTGCGGCGCAAGTGTCTACTCGTTGAAATGTAGGTAATATTCCAAGACTTTTGCGTAACTCACGGAATGAAGAATGCTGAATGAAGAATGAAGAATTTAAGAGCCGCGCAATGTGCGAGTCTGCGAATCCCATTTGCTTGGCTTCATGCAACAATGCTTTCAACTCCGCTTTCTGCATTCCGCCTTCTGCATTCCGCATTCCACCTTCTGCATTCTGCATTCTAAATTCTAACTTCTGCATTTCTTTCATTTGCCCAAGAAACCATAGATCATAACCTGTGACTTTGGCGATTTCATCCAAACTCATGCCTTGCTGAATGGCGCGATACACGCGGAACAATCTATCGGCGCGGGGGACTTTCAGCGTGGCGAATGTCTCAGGTTCAGCAACCAGCTCGCGGCTGGGCCCAGAACCGTCGAGCGCGTCCACGCCGATTTCCAGTGATTGAATCGCTTTATTCAAGGCTTCGGGAAACGTCCTGCCCAACGCCATCGCTTCGCCGACTGATTTCATTTGCGGACCGAGCGTGGGATCCACGCCTGGAAATTTTTCAAACGCCCAGCGCGGAATTTTGACGACGACATAATCGAGCGACGGTTCGAATGCGGCTTTGGTTTGTTTGGTGATGTCATTCGTGATTTCATCCAGCGTATACCCAACTGCAACCAACGCCGCCAATTTTGCAATTGGAAAACCTGTGGCTTTTGACGCGAGCGCCGACGAACGACTGACGCGCGGATTCATTTCGATGACGACGACGCGCCCCGTTTTTGGGTCCACGCCGAATTGCACATTCGAGCCGCCCGTTTCCACGCCGACGGCTGACAATACTTGATGAGCAAGGTCGCGCAGGATTTGATATTCGCGGTCGGTGAGCGTTTGCGCGGGCGCGACGGTGATGCTGTCGCCCGTATGCACGCCCATCGGGTCAAGATTTTCGATCGAACAGACGACGACAAAGTTATTCGCTTTATCGCGCATCACTTCGAGTTCGTATTCCTTCCAACCCAAAACAGATTCTTCGAGCCACGCTTGCGCGATGGGTGATTCGGAAATGGCGCTGCGAACCGCTTCGGCAAGTTGATTCGACTCATATACCCACGACGCGCCCGTGCCGCCCATCGCAAACGAAGCGCGGACTAAAACGGGATAGCCCGTTTCTTTGACGAGTTCTTCCGCTTCTTGCAACGAATATGCCGCTCCGCCGCGCGGGACAGGGATGTTATTTTTTTGCATTGTCTCACGAAAGAGCAAACGATCTTCGGCGGCTTTGATGGCATTGAGATTCGCGCCGATGAGTTGCACGCCGTATTTTTCGAGCACGCCGTTTTCGCTCAATGCCAGCGCGAGATTCAAACCCGTCTGCCCGCCGACGGTGGGGAGCATGGCGTCTGGTTTTTCTTGCGCGATGATGGCTTCCAGCGCTTCGGGGGTGAGCGGTTCGATGTACGTCGCGTCGGCAATTTCGGGGTCGGTCATAATCGTGGCGGGATTTGAATTGACCAGTACGACGCGATAGCCTTCCGCTTTCAAGGCTTTGACGGCTTGCGTGCCAGAGTAATCAAACTCCGCGGCTTGACCGATGACGATGGCTCCAGAGCCAGGGACGAGGATGGTGTGGATATCGGTGCGTTTCATAAAATACCCTGTTGGTCGAGTAGCCCCGAATGTTTTTTGAGGGGCGTATCGAGACCAACGCTTTTCAAGTTATTTTTTGTTTGAATGTAACTTGATGGTCTCGATACGGCGGAAGAGCACCGCCTACTCGACCATCGAAGTTGGATTGAATTTTATTTTCCATTTTTATCCCCAATCATCCCAAAGAATTCTCCAAAAATATCCTGCGCGTCATGCGGACCTGAAGCGGCTTCGGGATGAAACTGCACGCTGAAGACGGGTTTGTTTTTCATCCGTAACCCTTCCAACGAATCGTCGTTCAAACTTTTGTAAGTGATTTCCACTTCGTCTTTATTTAACTCCCCTTCAGTGACGCAGTAATTATGATTTTGAGCCGTGATGAGAACTTTCCCGCTGGGCAGATGTTGTACGGGATGATTCGCGCCGTGATGACCAAATTTGAGTTTGTGCGTATCCGCTCCCAAGGCTCTGCCGATCAATTGATGCCCTAAGCAAATTCCAAATATTGGAATGTCGCTTGCAATCAATTCACTGACCGCCTTCACCGCATAAGGTAAACCCGCTGGGTCGCCAGGTCCGTTGGAGAGGAAGACCCCATCGGGACTCAATGCTAAAACTTCGTCCGCAGTTGTGTCGGCTGGAACGACGGTCACATTCGCGCCGTAAATTGAAAGATGCCGCAGGATATTTTCTTTAACTCCAAAATCATAAGCGACGATTGACCATGGACGATTGACTATGTTCTTTCCATTGTCTATGGTCTGTGGTCTATGGTCTACTATCCATTTGCTTCCCTCATCATCCACCCAATGATAAGGCTCCGCGCAAGTCACTTCCTTGACCACATCGCGTCCGTCGAGTCCTTCCCATGCTCGCGCCAGCTTCAACAACGCATTTGCCGATGTTCCTTTTGTGGAGAGCGCAGCTTTTTGAACGCCGCCATCGCGCAATTTGCGAGTGAGCCAACGCGTATCCACGCCGCTGATGCCTGGCACATGATGTTGCGCAAGCCAGTCAGATAAAGAAAGCGCCGAACGCCAATTTGAGACGACAGGACTCAGTGAACGAATCACCGCCGCCGAAACTTGCGGCTTTGCCGATTCATCATCTTCCAAATTGATGCCCACATTGCCGATGTGTGAAACTGTAAATAAAACGCCTTGTCCACGATACGAGGGGTCGGTCAAAATTTCCTGATAGCCTGTCATGCTGGTGTTGAAGACCAATTCAAACACGGCGTCTGTTTTTGCTCCAAAGGCTTTGCCTTCAATAATGATTCCATCTTCCAATACAAGTGTTGCGGTCATGCGTCAATCCTTTCGTGAGTTCCACATAAAAAAATAACCCTCCAAAGGAGGGTTATTTTTAATTAACATTTTCGATGCAATCCTGAATCGCGCCTGTCAAATCAAAATAATCCAACCTTTCGAGAAAAGTTAGTTTTGAACGACGGGTACGATGGATGGAAAACTGCGCGAACATATCGGGCGGTATTCTACTATCAACATGGCGTGTGTCAAGATTTTTACAGGATACCGATTCAAAAAAACTGAAGTTAATCATTCGATCAAACAAAATATGTCTGACAAATATATAAAACCAAAATGAAAATTGACGCGTCAAAACCATTGACATATTTCATATCACGATTAGAATTCGCCCCATCATGTTTAGAGATAAAGCAAGTATTCTGATGGAAGCCAAATCAAAGCGCAAGCCCATCTCCACAACTTCGGTTGTCGGGATTGGGCTGGCTTCGGTTGAACAGAATCAGAAAAAGGACTTGCTGTAGTTCTTTGTATCTATCTGTATACCGCCAAAGCGCCCTCCGACAACGGAGGGCGCTTTTTATTTTCGTTGCAAAGGAAACTTTATGCTTGAAATTTTAGATACAACCTTACGTGAAGGCGAACAAACTCCTTACGTCAACTTCACGGTGGAGGAAAAAATCCGCATTGCTCAAATGCTGGATGATGTGGGCGTGGAGATGATCGAAGCGGGCGATCCGTCCGTCTCAAAAAATGTGGCAAATGCGATTGAACAAATCGCCTCGCTCGGACTTCGGGCTGAGGTGGTCGCCCATAGCATTGCCTCCCGCTCAGGCATTGACCGCGCCAAAGCCTGCGGCGCGGACCGCGTCGCCATCTTTTACGCCACGTCCAAAATTCATTTGGACGAGAAGTTGCACAAAACGCCAGCGCAAGCCATTGAAATCATCCGCGAGCATATTTGCTATGCAAAAAGTTTGGGACTCAAAGTCCGCTACACGCCCGAAGACGCGACGCGCACCGAGTTTGATTTTCTCGTTCAAATTTGCAACGCCGCCATTGAAGCGGGCGCGGACCGCATCAGCTTTGCCGACACGCTGGGCATCATGCAACCGCACACCATGTTCGAGCGCGTCTCCGCATTGCGCGAGGTTCTGCATCCCTGTCAAATGGATTTGCATTGCCACGACGATTACGGACTCGCCTTAGCCAACGCCATGTCTGGGATTCGCGCGGGCGCAAACTGCATCCACACCACAGTCAACGGTTTGGGAGAAAGAACAGGCATCCCCGATTTAGCCGAAACGATTTTATCTTTTCATAACCTGGAAGGGATTCAAAAATATAACATCCAACCGTTGATGGAGCTTTCCAGTTATCTCGAAAAAATTTCTGGCTTCTTTCTTTCGCCAAATAAACCCATCACGGGACAAAACGCCTTCAGCCACAAAAGCGGAGTGCACACGAACGGCGTGTTGAAAGACCCGCGTACCTACGAGCCGTTTGATCCAGCCCTGCTTGGGCGCGAGCGAAAAATTGTGATTGATAAATACACAGGCAAAAGCGCGGTCGCTTCGCGTTTGGAAGAATACGGCATCGAGGTCAGCGCCGCAGAGTTGGAGGTGATCGTCTCGCGCATCAAAAATATCGGCGATGAACGGAAACAACTCTTCGACGCGGATATTTTGGAGATCGCCGAGCAGGTGACGGGTAGAGAGAGCGACGTGATCCCCCGCGACATCAGCGCGATGTTGATGGTCGAAGTCGAGTCGCATGTGTACACCTCATCGGTCGTCCGCCGTATGCGTGGGTTGACAAACGTCTCCAATGTCTATGAAATCACAGGCGACTTTGACATCAGCGCGTTTGTGAATGTTGAAAATGTGATGGCGTTGAACAACCTGATCGAAGAAGTCCGCACTGTGCAAGGCGTGAAGCGGACGGATACGAAAATGGTTTTGAAAAAATATAACGGAAGTAATAAATGAAGAAGTAAGAATGCAGAATATTTGAATAAAGAATACAGAATAAAAAGGAGAATCTATGGGTACTTTAGTCGAAGAAATTTTTTCTCGCAAAGCGGGCAGGCAGGTGCAAGCGGGTGAAATTTTGTTATTGGACGTGGACTACATTATGAGTCACGACAACACCACGCCGCTCGCCATCAAAGCCTTTCGCGATATTGGCAAACCGATTTTTGATAAAAACAAAATCGTGATTCATTTTGACCACGCCTACCCCGCCCCGAATATTTTGGCGGCGGAGAATCACAAAAAGATCATTGAATTCGTGAAAGAACAGGAATTGCCGCATCTTTTGCATCAGGGCGTTTGCCATCAGGTGATGATCGAAGAAGGCTACATCACGCCTGGCGCAATCGTCATCGGCGCGGATTCGCATTCCAACACCTATGGTGCGATGGGCGCGTTCGGCGCGGGGCTTGGCTCTACTGAAATTGGCGTGGCTTGGGTGACGGGCAAATGCTGGTTCAAAGTCCCTGAGACGATTCGCGTGGAATTAAGCGGACAGGCGCAACACGGCGTCTATGCCAAAGACGTGATGATTCACATCGCGGGTTTGCTCGGCATGGACGGCGGCACGTATCGCTCGGTGGAGTTCGGCGGAGAATATATTGACAACCTGCCCATGCACGAACGAATCGTTTTCCCAAACATGTCCACTGAAATTGGGGCGAAATGCGGCTTGATCGCGGCGGACGAAGTGACGATCAACTATCTCGAAAGCCAGACTCCAGCCGAAGGTCCGTTTGAAGCGTTGCGTCCGATCAATCCGCGCTATGAACGCATCCTTGAAATTGACGTTTCAACTTTAACGCCGCAAGTGGCTTGCCATCCCGATGTGGACAACGTCAAACCGCTGAGCGAAGTCGAAGGCTTGGATGTGCATGAAGTGTATATCGGCACTTGCACGAACGCGCGCTATGAAGATTTGGAAATTGTGGCGAATATGTTGCGAGGCAAAAAAGTGAACCCGCTTGTGCGCGTCATCGTCACGCCCGCCAGCGACCGCATTTACAAAAAAGCGTTGAAGAATGGCTTGATCGAAATTTTGATGGATGCGGGTTGCACCGTGACGGGTTCGGGTTGCGGCGCGTGCATTGGTCGTCACGGCGGAATTCTTGCGCCAGGCGAACGCGCATTGACCACGATGAATCGTAACTTCATCGGTCGCATGGGAAGCCCGCTATCGGAAATTTATTTAGCGAGTCCCGCCACCGCCGCCGCCACCGCGCTCACTGGAAAAATTACAGATCCGCGCAATCTATTAATGCAAATTGCAGAATGAAGTTTGTAGGGCGGGTTTTTAACCCGCCATTCATCAAAATATAAAAAGCGTCAGGCTACAAGCCTGACCTACGAAAGAAGGAGATTCTTATGGGAAAAGCCTGGACATTTGGCGAAAACATGAACACGGATGAAATCATCCCTGGTCGTTATAACATTACGATTGATCCGCTTGAACTTGCAAAAAATGTTTTTTGCGAAGTGAAGCCTGAATACGCAAAAACTGTCAAGCCTGGCGACGTGATCGTCGGCGGGCAAAATTTTGGTTGCGGCTCTTCGCGTGAACATGCGCCGATTGCCATCAAAGGTTCACAGGCGAAATGTATTATCGCGCCGTCGTTTGCGCGAATCTTTTTTCGCAACGCCATCAACATCGGCTTGCCAATTTTGGAATGCCCCGAAGCCGTTGCGGATATCACCGAAGGCGACGACATTGACGTGGATCTGTCTTCTGGAAAAATTCTCAATCGCACCAACGGGCATCAATATCAAGCGCGCGCCCTGCCTGATTTCGTTTTGAAAATTGCGGAGGCGGGCGGCATCGTCAACTTTTTGAAAACGCATGACATTCAAGACCTAATGGCGAATGCAGAAGGATGAAGGATGAATTACAAAATTTGTTTGCTGGCTGGCGATGGGATTGGTCCCGAAGTGATTGCTTCAGCAAAGGATGTTTTATCGGCGCTTCCGCTTCAATGGGATTTTGTGGAAAGCGGCATTGGATTTGGCGAATATCAACGTTCAGGCTCGCCTCTGCCTGATTCAACGCTTCAAGCCATTCGCCACGCTGACGCGACTCTCTTCGGCGCTGTGACTACTCCGCCCAACATCCCGAATTATTTTTCACCCGTCGTGCGGATGCGCCAATCGTTGGATTTATTCGCCAACTTGCGACCCTGCCGCTCCATTCCGCATGAATCCTCCAAAGCAAATATAGACCTCATCATCGTCCGCGAAAACACGGAGGGCTTGTATTCAGGCGTTGAGCGAGTCGAAGACGATGGCAATAAAGCCATCACCGAACGAGTCATCACCCGCGCAGGCTCAGAGCGGATCATCCGCAAGGCGTTTGAGATCGCCACACAAACCAAACGCAAATCTGTCCATGTAGTTCACAAAGCCAATGTGCTTCGTCAAACCTGCGGACTCTTCCGCGCGGTGGCGTTGGAAGTGGCAAAAGAATATCCTGAAATCAAAATGATCGAAATGCTCGTAGATACCTGCGCGATGGAACTCATCCGCGCACCTGAGCAATTTGAGGTCATCGTCACCACCAATTTATTCGGCGATATTCTCAGCGACGAAGCCTGCATGTTCGTCGGCGGACTCGGCGTCGCCGCTTCGGGCAACATCGGCGCAAATGCCGCAGTCTTCGAGCCAGTGCATGGAAGCGCGCCGCCGCTGGTCGGCACAGGCAAAGCCAATCCCATCGCCACATTTTTAGCCGCAAGCATGATGTTGGATTATCTCAACGAAGCCGAATCCGCGAACAGATTACGCACCGCCGTTGAGAGTTGCATCGCCCACAAAGAAACCACGCCCGATCTGGGCGGCAGTTTGACAACGAGTGAAGTGACCGAAAAAGTCACAAGCCGTTTGTACTCGGTGGTCGAGTAGACACGAGCGGTAGCGAGTGTCGTATCGAGACCACAAGTTACATGCAAACAGAAAATTATTTATAAACTGTGGTTTCGATACGTCGCATAGAGCAAGAGCGCGACTACTCAACCACCGAGTTGAATAAAAGGAGACAAAATGACCCGCATCGGATTTTTATACACCCGTTTACGCGCCGAAGAAAAATATCTATTGGAAGAATTGGAAAAACGCGACGACCTTGAAGTCGTTCGCATCAACGACGGCGATCAATTCTTCGACATCCACCAACCGCCCGCAGAGATTGACGTGCTGTTCGAGCGCTCCATCTCTTATTCGCGCGGACTGTACATCTCGCGCATCTTTGAAGCGCATGGTGTCCCCGTCGTCAATTCATCGGCGGTCGCCGAAATTTGCGGCGATAAATATGTGACGAGTCAACTGCTCGCCAAGAACGGCATCCCAACTCCCAGAGTGCTGATGGCTTTCGACGAAGAATCCGCTCTACGGGCGATTGATGCGTTGGGTTATCCCTGCGTGCTGAAACCCGTCGTCGGGTCATGGGGCAGATTGCTCGCCAAAGTCGAAAACAGATCGCAAGCCGAATCCCTGATCGAACACAAATCTTCGCTCGGAGTCAATCATCAAGTTTTTTATATTCAGGAATACATCAACAAACCTGGGCGAGACATTCGCGCATTCGTCGTCGGCGATGAATGTATCTGTGCCATCTATCGCTCCTCCGAAAATTGGATCACTAACACCGCGCGCGGCGGCATCGCCACCAACTGCCCCGTCACCGATGAGATCGCGGAGTTATGCAAACGCGCCGCGCAAGCCATCGGCGGCGGTTTGCTCGCGCTCGATCTGTTTGAAACCGAAAATGGATACACCATCAACGAAGTCAATCACACGATGGAATTTCGCAACAGCATCTCCACCACGGGCGTAAATATTCCACAGAAGATGATCGAGTATGTTTTGGAACGCGCTCTTGCAGGTAATCTCTGCTTTGGCGAAGAAATAGGGGAGATAGGTTGTAAGTAGAAAGTGGAAAGTGAAACTCCGCGCTGATGAAATCGGCGCGGAGTTTTTGATTTTCGTAATTTGTTTCGTGGTTAATCGTTTTCTGCGAGCATATCCAAAAACTCGCGCCCTGTGATGATCTGAATGGAACGAAATTTCTTTAGGTCGAGAAGGTGCTTGTCTCCGCTGACGATGAGATCGGCGTTTCCCGCGACAGCCGCTTCAAGGAATCTGTCGTCTTTTGGGTCGGGTTGAACAGACTGGAATTTCTCTTCTGGAGCGACAAACTCCGAAAATTGATAAATATAACGAGCGATCTTGTCTATGGCTTCCTGTTTCAATTCAAACTTTGGGCGATTCAAAACCTCAAAGTATTCATCTACGATGTTTGTTGTGACAATAACGGTGAACACTCCTGTGTCCCACTTCTCCAAAATTGAAACCAGCGCGCCGCCCAACGCGCTGGATACAAGTATGTTCGTGTCGAGGACAACCCGTTTCATTACCTTCCCTCTCGCACCGCGCGGATTTCGGCTTCAATATCCGCTTCCGTGATGTTGAGTCTTTTAGCCGTTTCCCGCGCTTCCTTCAGCGCGTCTTTGAATTCAGACCTGATTTTTTCTTTGTCAGGCAGACTGATCTTCAAAAAACGGACAAATGCCAGCACATCCGCCTGACGAGATTCAGGCAGTGTGGAAACTTCGCGGAGAAGTGTTTGTTCAAATGTAGTCATGGCTCACCTCGATTTGGATTATACAGTGTTTCTAAACCGTTCACTTCTATTCTTTCCGATACTCCACCGCAAACGCAGGGATTTCGATTCCCGAGATCGAAATCTTCAACTCGCGTGCTTTGATGTTGGCTTCGGCGGGGATCATGTCCATCGCATCTTTGGTGATCAACACTTCGCCTGAGGCGGCGACGTCTTCTCCCATTTTGGAGGCGCGGTTGACGGGGTCGCCGAAGCAGTCTTTATGTCCGACGACGAGGATGCGCCCATAGTCAATGCCGCAAGCGATGTGGATGTCGAGATCTTCCGAGGTGAGCAGGTTCGACGCGGTGAACGCGTGTTGCATCGCCACCGCCGCGTTCACCGCCGAAAGCGGGTCGGGAAAGACCGCGAAGCAGTTATCCGCTTCGTATTTGATCATCGTCCCGCCGAACGACTCGACGATGGGGCGCGTGGTCAACTGCATCCGCCGCACCATCGAGAGGTAATGCACGATTCCGTATTTGCGCGTGAGCAGTGAGAAGCCCGACATGTCCAGCACGAACACCGCGAACTCCTCGCCGTAGCCGTCCCACAATTTTTGCTCCAGCGTTTTGCGGAGTTTGAATTCATCGGCTTGCGAATATTTGAGAAGCAGGTCTTGAAATTTTTTTGCAGGGCTTGCGCGTTTGGTTGGCATGATTACCTCTCGTCGTAGACCTCACAGGTTTTATAAACCTGTGAGGTCTCTGTATTATATATCACCCGCCTCGTCCGCCATCCTTACAACTCTCGGCGAAAATTTTCCGACCACATCAACCAGATCGCTTTGCGCGGCGAGCACTTTGTCCACGGGCTTGTATGCCTGCGGCGACTCATCGAGTCCGCCGCCGAGCAGTGTGACGCCTCGCTCTTTGAGATAGTCGTCCCGTTCGCGTTTGCTGATGGAATTGAGCGCGGCTCTGCGACTCATCAACCTGCCCGCGCCGTGGGAAGCGGATTCAAGCGATGCGCTCACGCCTCTCCCTCGGACAACGAAGCCTGCGTCGCCCATTGAGCCTGGGATCACGCCCAAGACTCCTTCGCCTGCGGGAGTCGCGCCTTTGCGATGGACGATCACTTCACGACCATCCGCGAGTTTTTCTCTCCACGCAAAGTTGTGATGATTCTCTACAACCGCGACTTCTTTCAATCCAACCGAAGCCGCGACTCGTTTATGGATGATGTAATGATTCGCCGATGCAAACCTGCCAGCCAATTCCATCGAAAGCCAATATTCTTGACCATCTTCTGAATCCAAATTCAACCACGCGAGATGACGGACGCTCTTATCAAGGTCAGGCTGTTTCTCCATGGCGAGTTTGCTGAACCTGTCAGCGATTCGCGCGCCGACCCCTCTTGACCCGCTGTGTGAAAGCAACGCCAGATATTCGCCTGGTTTCAACCCGAACATTTCCTCATCCAAGCGAAACGATCCCCACTCGACGAAATGATTCCCCGTCCCGCTTGTGCCGAGTTGATTCATGGCGGTGTCTTTCAATTTTCTGAGTTGCGCGGTGGCGTACCAGGCCTCATCATCCAGCACGGCGTGTTGCGCGCGTTTTGCGCCTGTCCATTTTGCGCCCATGCCGAAGGCGGTTTCATTCATCAATGATTCTTCGAACAATCCCTTCTTCTGTCCGATGAGAATCGGCGAGACTTCGTAGATCGAAAGTCTCATTCGGCAGGCGATGTCTACGCCGACCGCGTACGGGATGACAACGTTGTCTGTGGCGAGTACGCCGCCAATGGGAAGCCCATAGCCGACGTGCGCGTCGGGCATCAACGCGCCAGTGACAGCGACAGGCAGGCGCATCGAATTCTCCATCTGCTTGATGGCTTCGGCGTCGATCTGGTCGCGTCCCCAAATAGGGAAGGGGAGCGGCGATTCGCGTAAATCGCTCGGTTGCGGCTCGTCCTTTTGATTCAGGCGGATGCACTCGCGCGCGAGATCGGCAAAGGTTGCATTGGCTAAGAATTCGCCTGGGTTATTCCGCACCGCATCTAACTGCGCGAGCGCCGCGTCGCGATCCATGCCCTGCTCGATGAGTTTGTTGCCAGCATCCTTTGCCAGCCCGATAACTTTTCCATCCTGCCAGTTGTGATATTTCAGGGTTTTTCCTGTGATGATGTCCATAGTTGTTCTCTTTCACGTGGCGCGACATGTTGAACATTAACAAATTACTCTGACATAAGGCCGGTATAGCGTAAGAGCGGTTCAGAACCGTGAGAGAAACGGTCGAGAAAAGCAAGGACCTGAAATCGCAATTGGTTCACTTGGTCTGCCCAGCGA
>NZ_DBNHEF010000069.1:0-46740 GCF_057138825.1 Candidatus Defluviilinea gracilis | reverse complement strand
CTCGGGAGATTTTTTTATTCAAATCCGTATTACGGCGTTGGCGTTGCGGTAACTTCCACCGCAGACCCGACGTAGAACGCAAAATTATTTGGCGAAACATCTGCCGAGTGACCGGTGGGAACCATGCCTTGCGTTGTCAAAACCGCGAACAACGTAGAGTCTTCCCAATTGCCGTTGCCAAAAATGTTGTTGCCGGTGGCAGTTGCATCCGCGCGCTGTGAGCCCAACTGCATGGCATCGTAGCTGGACAGGTCCAACCCGCCGCTACGCGCTGTGAGCGCCGAGTTATGACACGAGACACACCCAATCGCATTGGCATACCATTGCCCGTTTTCCACAAACAGCGGTTGAATATCCCGATACGTCGCTTCGCAGTCTTTCCCGTTCATATCGGTGAATGGAAAGGCTTCACTTTCAGGGGCGCCTGCCGAAACCCACGCGCCGATCAACTCAGTCGCGGAGACCTGGCATTTATCAAACTCGTCCGCCGCGCCGCCCATGGAAGAATCGACATGGCTGGCGGGAATCAAGGTGGGGACCGGAGTGCGTTCCACAATTTGGCTCGCGCGCGCGCACTCGAAGGAAAACCCGCAAGACCAAAACAACAGGGCGGTGATCCAGACCACCAGCGTTGCAAGAAAGGCGATGATCGTGGTGTAAATTAATTTTCTAACATCATTCATAATCGAAATCCCTATTCTGCAGGTTGTAATGTGCGCAGGAAGTTAACCACATCCCAGCGCTCAGACACGGTCAGGTTTTCGTTCAGAGCGGGCATGCGTCCATCCACGCCATTGGAGATGGTCAGGAACATCGAACCGTCGCTCTTGGATTGCGCAATAGCGGAGGTCAGGTCGGCAGGCTTGAATTGGATAAGAAATGGGGCAACCGGTCCGCTCCCGGCGCCATCCGCGCCGTGACACATTTGGCAGTTGATCGCGAACAATTCCGCGCCGCGCGCCAGGGAGGCGTCATCCGCTATGGTGGGGTTTTCGGGCGCGCCCATGCCGGGGATGACGATCGCCCCTTCTATTGGAACAGATTGACTGGGCGGAGGAAGCGGGTCTTCCATCGCGCGATAGGATGGCTGGATCTCCATGAAGCTGACCCAGTCGATCTTGATGATATCGAACATGAAGAGTTCGAGAATTCCGAAAAGGATACCGAGGGTGAGGAAAACCCAGAATAGTTGTTTCAAAAGTCTCATAGTTGCCGCGCCTCCGCGGGTTTGACAGATTCAGCGCCGAGCGTATTCATGGCGTCGGTAAATTTTTTGGCGTCGTCTTCCGCAACCCGAAAGAAGACGGCGATCTTTCCATCGCTCACCTCGTCGACATATTCCAGCGGGCGATAATTCGGGAAGTAACTATCCAAAAAGACGCCGAGGAAGGTGGCAAGGAGCGCAAACAGCATGGTCATTTCGAAGGTCACAATTGCGCCAGGCGGAATCGGGGTAACGTACTGCCCGCCTACTTGAATGCCATAGAGATGGGGCGTTCCAAAATTGAGGAAGATGCCAAACAGAAAGCCCGCCGCCGCGCCGCCCATCGAAAGTTTCGATACGTTCGTCCATGGATGCGGGCGCCCCAAAATTTTATGCGCCACCGGCACGCCGGAAATCACATTGATGTTTTCATCGCCCACGCCCATCTCGTGCAATTTTTCGATGGCGCTCGCGGCGGGGTCTAGGTCTTCGAAGACAGCAAGTAAAGTTGCTTCAGACATGGTTCGCTCCGTTTATTCGAATTCGCTGATCGTTGGGAGTTTCGCCTTACCCACTTTGCGAAGCGAGTGAGTCATCTGCCCTTCTTGCACCTCCCAGACCGGGATCAAAGGGATGAGGCGGGAAACGATCATATAGAACAGGAGGAACATGGAGAATGTTCCAATGGTGAGGAAGATCTCGAGACGCGGTTCAAATAATTTCCACGTGAACGGCATACGGTTGATGGTGAGCATGACCGGAATGATCAAATAACGCTCCCAATACATGCCAACGTTGATCATCAGACCGATCAAGGCAAGCAACCAGGGGGTTTCACGCACTTTCTTACTCCACAGCAACAGCGGCGGAATGACGATGTTGAAAAACACGAACTGAATGAACATCCATGCCATGGGACCTTCTTCCAACCAGTGCAAAAGATCATCGGTTGCCTTGTCGCCGCCGTACCATTGCACGATATAGTCGTTGAAGAAGAAGTATGTGTAAGCGAAGGTGACCATCAGCATCAACTTGCCGAGCGCATCGAAGTGCTCTTTGCGGATGAAATAGTCCATGTGCTTCATGGTGGCGCGCATCACAAACAGCACCATCGCCACCGCGCCCATACCCGAATGCAAAGCGCCGAGCACGAAATACGGACCGAACACGCTGGAAGACCAGCCCGGGCGCATCGCCATGGCAAAGTCCCAAGACACGATGGTATGCACAGAGAACATCACAGGGATGATGGCAAAGGCGAAGAAGTTCATGGCGACCGTGAGATGCCGCCACTCGCCCTCTGTGCCGCGGAAACCGAGCGCGAGGATTTTGTAGAACGTCTTGCGCCAGCCGGTGGAACGATCGCGCGCCATGGCAAGATCAGGGATGAGCGGCAGGAACAGGTACATGGTACTGCCAAGAACATAGGTGGAAATGGCGAGCAAATCCCACATCAAGGGCGAGTGAAAGTTGGGCCACAACTGCCGCGCGTTCGGGATGGGAAACATCCAATACGAAAGCCACACACGACCCATGTGCATGAAGATGCTCGCGCCCGCCTGGATCAAGCCGAAGGTGGTCATTAGCTCGGCGGCGCGGGTAAACGGACGGCGGAACTCCGCCTTGAACACGCGCAGGATCGCGGAGATAAAGGTTCCCGCATGGCTAATACCGATCCAAAACACGGTGTTGACGAGGAAGATGCCCCAATAGGCTGGTCGCATCACCCCGCCAACATACAAGCCTTCATTGATCATATATCCCCAGGCAAAGAAGAAACAGGTAACAACCAGAAACGCCAGCACGCCCAACACTGCCCAGAACTTCCACGAGGTCGTGTGCATGGATTCCATCACCATCGCGTTCATCTCGCCGCGCGGCTTGGGATCGTACATCAAATACTGTTTCGGATCTTCTTCGTGGTGAGAGTCGTGCGCTTCATGCGCACCGGATAAATATTTGGAAGTAGCGGTCATGAGTTAACCTTCCTTGAGGTAGGTCACGCGCGGCAGGGTATTGAGTTCTTCGAGGTGCTTCACACCGCGTTCCTGATGAGCCAGCTGGCTGACCAGGCTCTCCGGGTGATCCACACGCCCAAAAGTGATCGCGCTTGCCGGGCAGGCTTGCGCGCAAGCGGTTGTGAACTCGCCGTCTTCAACCTCGCGCCCTTCAGACTTGGCTTTATCTTGAGCCTTGTGGATGCGTTGAATGCAGAACGTGCATTTTTCCATCACACCGCGGCGGCGGACGGTTACATCCGGGTTGAGTTGATTATGAAGCGGGAAGACGAGCGTCCCGTTCACCATATTTCCAAGTTCGGGAACGGTGTGGTAATCGCGCCAGTTAAACGAACGCACCTGATAGGGGCAGTTGTTGGCGCAATAGCGCGTGCCGACACAACGGTTATACACTTGCAAATTGAGGTCTTCCGCCGGGCTGTGGGGAGTGGCAAACACTGGGCAAACAGGCTCACACGGCGCGTGACCGCATTGCTGGCAGAGCATCGGCTGAAAGGGAGTCGCCTGCACGTGCGGATATTCCCCATCCCAAAAACGTTCGATCCGGATCCAGTGCTGGGTTCGCCCATAGCCGGCGTCTTCCTCGCCCACAAAGGCAAGGTTGTTCTCCATGGCGCACGCCGCAACGCATGCCTGACAGCCGGTGCAAATATCCTGGTCGATGGTCATCCCCCACTTTCCTGCCGCGGCTTCGGCGATGGCGCCTTTGGCGCCAACGAGATTTAAATCAACGGTCATGATTATTTCTCCTCGGGAAATCCCTCGCCGTAGACGCCGATGCGGCTTTCGAGGCGGGATAGGTATTGTTTACGTCCGGTCTTTTCAATCTTTACTTTCATGCCCGCAAAGGCAAGATCACCGGCTTCATTGAAATGCGCGCCGAGCACATCGGCTGGATTCGCGCCGCGTTGCATGGCATCGCCCACAAGCCCGCCATGCGGCACAAGCCCCATAAATCGGTCTTGCGGCATTTTGGCTGTGGCAAACCTTCCATAAGCGGTATGACCTTGCCCGAAGGGCATGGCAACCACCTCCGGGTGGATGGCTGGATACTCGTACACTGCCACTTCTACCTCCCCGGCTTCGCTGATGATCTTCACTACGTCGTCGTTTTCAATACCGAGATGATGAGCGGTTTCAGGGTTGATCGCCACCCACGAATTCCACATGACAGTGGTCATCGGGTCGGGCAACTCTTGCAACCATGGCTTGTTGGCGCCAGCCTCGCCCAACGTCGGCGAAACGAATGGGATAAAGAAGAACTCGCCGTCGCCGGCAAATTCTGTCTCTTTGACGGCAATCGCCTTGCTGAGCGCGCTTGCGGAAGATGATGAAGTAGAAACTCCCGCCGCAGACCACCAGCCGCCATGTTGCTGAAAGTAAGAAGCGAAGGTGTTGATCTCTGGCGCAACGAATGAACCATCGGCGCGAGGGATGAGGGTGGAAATTTTGTTTCGAATGAAGGCAACTTCGTCGGTGAAGGGCAATGCTTCGGAAAATTTTCCGCCAGCCAACCGCGCCGCTTCGATCAACACGTCGGCTGTGGAGCGCGTATCGCCCATCGGCGAAACCACCGGTTGCGCGCCTGACAGCACCGATTGCATGGCGCCGGTCGCAGAACGCTGGTACCCCCACGCTTCGAGACCTTGATGATCGGGGAAGATATAGTCGGAGGCGAGAGCGGTTTCGTCGGGGAATGTTGCGAACGAGATCACAGTAGGAATAGATGCTAACGCCTCGGCAAAACCTAGCGATTTTGGCAATTCAAATAGCGGGTTGACCCCATGAATGAACAGGGTTTTCACGCCGCCGCTCTTCAGCGTTGTGATGAAGTCTGCCATTTCTTTCGCGCTGGCAGGGCGATGGTAAACATCTTCGTTCGGTGACAGCGGAGAGATGAACACGCCGCCGGGTTTGCCGTAGTTTTCAACTAACGCGTTTAATGCAAGCGCCGCTTCTGCTGTGAACAGCCCGTTGCTCTGCCCTAATGCCTGCCCGCCGGGGATGGCAAGCGGGGCTTGCGCCTGGGCGATCAAACTGGCGATATGCTCCAGTTGTTCCAGCGAAACGCCAGATTTCGCGGATACCTCTTCGATGTCGACAGATGCAAACGCGCGAGGGGTTGTTCCGCCTTTTGCTTCCGCCACGAGCCGGCCGAGGGCAAGGGTAACCAAGCCTTCCGTCCCGGGAAGAAGCGGAATCCATTCGTCTGCTTTGGCGGCAGTCTGCGACATCTGCGATTCAAACTGGATGAGGTATCCGCGCTTTTGCTTATTACCGCGGCGCATTTTTGCAAAGCCGCGCGTGTAAGCCACTGGCGAAAGCCACGTTTCGAGGAAGTTTGATCCAAATGAAACGACGAGATCGGCATTTGCCATGTCAAAGAACGGCAAGCCAGCCTCTCCCAGGAGGTTCTCAGCCGCCTTGCTCAAGGTGGCGCGAGATTCGAACATGCTCAACGCGCCAAAACGGATCGGGGCAGGCGCGCCGATTGCCTGGGTGAGATCGGTGACCAAATCGTAAAGGTGATCCGACGCGGTTCCTAGCAGGAAGGCAACTTCGGAAGCGTTCGATTTGCTCAAAGCATCCGAAACAACTTGAAGCGCTTCGTCCCAATTCATGGCAGTGGTTGCCAATGCCGCGCCGCGCGCCTGCTTCACGGGGAATTCAACACGATCGGGGTTATACAAGCCGTGCAAGGTTGCCTGCCCGCGCGCGCAGGTCTTGCCGAGGTTGATCGGGTTCGCAGGGTTGCCTTCCACTTTGATGGCGCGCCCTTGCATGGTGCGGACGATCAGCCCGCAACCAGCCGCACATTCGCGGCAGGTGGTGGCGTAATAGGCGCTCAAACCATTGTAGGTGTACTCCGGCATTTTGGTATACGGTTCGCGCGTCACGTAACGCGAAGCGGGACCGCAACCGGTTAATACCGCGGTGGTTGCCGCGCCTGCAGTGGCTAATTTGAGAAAATCACGCCGGGAAATTTTTTGACTCATAGAATATTCCTCTGTGCCCGGATTAATAATGACATGTGCCGCAATCGGTGAGTTTCGTGCGCTTCTTCTCCAACTGGGCAGATACGCCGGCGTCGCCCGTGGGGTTATTTTGGACGTTATCCTCGGTGCGCGACTTGTGGCAGTTAAGACACCACCCCATGTTCATCACCTGCGGGTTCTCGGCGATGGTCACTTTAGTCATGTCGCCGTGACAATTTTCGCAGTTGAGACCCGCCGCCACATGCGGACGATGTGTGAAATGCACAAAGTCCGGCACTTGCGCCACCGGAACCCACGTGAAACCCACGCCGGCGTTCATTGCGTCGACCATGGGCTTGAGAAGCGGACTGGTTTGTGTTTTTGCAATTTGCTGATGGCATCCCCAGCATTTGTTGATGGTCGGCAAACCGGGAGACGGTCCGCGCAAAGCGCCGGGATGGCAATACAAACATTGAATGCCCAGCCCTACGTGTAACTTATGAGTGAATTGAATCGGTTGTTCGGGAGGCTGTTGAGTTTGATAAACCCCATAGGCGGCAAGGCTGAACAGCGACATTACGGTGATCACCACTGCTATCCGCCCCATCGGGCTTAAGACCCATTCAAAAAATTTTCGGATCATGCATTCTCCTGGAACGAAGATTTATTCGTGAAATATTGCACGATTTTACCTAATTGAACCAAATTTGTAAACATGAGTTTGCATAACGAATTGTCAGCCATCGTCATGAATGCCATGCGCGTCATTTGAGTTTTTATCGAACAAGTGAATCGACCAAAAATTAACATCGTCATTCAGGGTAATCATTCACCCTGAAAGCGCGCCGAAATTATACTTCAAAAGGACAGGCAAGTACATAAAAGACACAATAGGCGCGTGATATACTTGCCCGGCATGAAAAGAACAACCCGGGTCATCATCATCATTATTCTGGCGTCGGTCTTGGCGATGGCTCTAACCGCTTTCACGCAATCGCTGGCAAGCCGGGCAACCTTCACACAAGCAGACGCTGAAGCCTCGTTCTTCTTCCAAGCCACCACCACCCCCGAACCGAAAGATCAATCTGAAGTCGGATCGACCGATGGCATCATCGTCATGGGAGGCGTGATCTCCCTCATTATCATTATCCCCATTCTGGCGCGTCGAAAACGCTGGGCGAATCAGCCTTCGCAATAATTTTGACACATTAACAAACCTTAAAATCCATTATAATGAGGCATAGTAAGGCGCTGAACAAGTCTATTTCTGCCGCATTGCGGCTCGGCTGTACACTCTCTGGATATTACGAGCAAGAACCTCCCCGTTTTGGGAGTTATTTGAAGAAGTCAAACAAACTATGTATGAAAAAGAAACTGACTTCACCCCCACAACACGTTCGCCGTCTGTGACCTGATCATCGTCACGCGGTTTGACCCACCCCGGCGCGCTTCACCCGGGACGTTGGGTTTGCTCCACATTCCCAGACATTTTTCTCCGTTGACGCGGGGTCTTCGACAGCCGAAACCGACAGGCGGCGCTTCGGTTGTTTTATTTTAAATGAAAAAGATCACTGCCCTCGAAGCGCAAAAGCGAAACCCGAATCGAGTCAATGTGCACCTCGATGGGGAATTCGCCTTCGGGCTGGCGCGCATTACCGCCGCATGGCTCAAAGTCGGCGACGGGTTGGATGATGAAAAAATTCAGCGGCTTCAGGCTGAGGACGCGAAAGAACGAGCCATCCAGCAGGCGCTATTGTTTTTGAGTTACCGGGCAAGGTCCGAAGCGGAGATCTGCAAGAACCTGCGCAAACATGAGACCCCGGAAGATGTGATCGAGCAAACGCTCGAACGGTTGCGGCAAGATGGGCTTGCCAGTGACGATCAGTTTGCCCGCGCATGGGTCGAAAACCGAAGCGCCTTCCGCCCGCGCAGTCGCCGCATGTTGGCGATGGAAATGCGACAAAAAGGCATCGACGACGAAACGACCTCAGCCGCCCTCCAATCTGTGGATGATGACGCGCTGGCATATGAAGCGGCGCGAAAAAAATCAAGCCGTTTCAAAGAGTTGGACTGGCAGGAATACAGAAGAAAACTTTCAGAGTTCCTTGCCAGGCGCGGTTTTTCCTATTCGACTATTGCGCCCGTAGTGAGAAGAATCTGGAACGAAACGCATCAAGAAGAAAAATCTTTCGAAGAAAATGAGGATACACCATGAATCCGATTATTTTGATCGTTGACATACTGGTATTAGGCGTTGGTCTGGCGGCGGGATACTTCCTTCACCGGTATCAGGCGGAACGCGCGTTGAAAAACCAGCAAGACAAGGCAGATAACATCCTAAAGGTCGCCAATGAACAAGCACGGTTGATCGAAAGCCAGGCGCGCGAGAACGCGACCAAAATTGTGCAAGCCGCCGAAGCGGAAATGAAAGAACGGCGCATCGAACTCAACAAAGAGACCGAACGATTGGACAAACGCCGCTCGGAGGTGGACAGCCGAAGCGACCGCCTTGAACAACGCGAGCAACAGATCAATAAGCGCCAGTCGCAGGTGGACCGGCGCGGCAACGAGATCGATAAACTGCACGAGGAGCAGGTCAAAAAACTCGAACAAATTGCCCAGCTTTCGCCAGAGGATGCGAAGAAAGAATTGTTCGCGGCTGTGGATAAAGAGGCGCGCGGCGATATGGCGCGCATCATCCGCCAGATCGAGGCGGAAGCGCGCGAAGAAGGCGAGAAACGCGCCCGCAAGTTGATCGCGGACGCCATCCAGCGCGTGGCAAGCGAACACGTGGCGGAGGTGACGCGCGCGGTTGTCACCCTCCCCAGCGAAGAGATGAAGGGGCGCATCGTTGGTCGCAATGGACGCAACATCAAAGCCTTCGAGCAAGCCGCGGGCGTGGATGTGATCGTGGACGATACGCCGGACTCTGTGACCGTCTCGTGTTTCGACTCAGTCCGCCGTGAAATTGGCCGGCGGGCGTTGGCGAAGTTAATCCTCGATGGACGGATTCACCCCGCGCACATCGAAAAGATCGTGGAAGACGAAACACGCGCGGTGGAAAAGATCATCAACGAAGCGGGCGAGCAAGCCGCCTATGAGGCAAACGTCTCGGGCTTGCATCCGGAAATCCTACGAATGATGGGGCGTCTCAAATTCCGCACTTCGTATGGTCAGAACCAGCTGGCGCATGCGGTCGAAGTTTCCAAACTGGCTGGTATCCTGGCGGCGGAGATCGGGGCGAACGTCGAGCTATCCAAACTGGGAGGCTTCTTGCACGATATCGGCAAAGCGATGGATCACAACCAGGATGGCACGCACGCAAAACTCGGCGCGGAATATTGCAAGCGTTATGGCGTCAACTCGATCGTGGTGAATGCCATCGAATCGCACCACCATGAGGTGGATCAACTCACCGTGGAAGCGGTCATCACCGAATCGGCAGACGCCATCTCCGGCGCGAGACCCGGCGCGCGGCGCGAGGACCTTGAGGCATACATCAAGCGCATCCGCTCGCTCGAAGAAATGTCGATGTCGTTCGATGGAGTTCAACAGGCTTTTGCAATACAAGCCGGGCGCGAAGTGCGTATCATTGTTAAGCCAGACGCAATTGACGATCTCGCCTCGACTCGTTTGGCTCGCGATGTGGCAAAGAAAATCGAAGAGACCATGCAATACCCCGGACAGATTAAGGTAACGGTCATCCGCGAGACACGATCGACCGAGATCGCAAAATAATCCAAATCCGTTTAGGCTCAAAATGGCTCAGCCTGAAACAAGCAGAGCAACACAAGAGAAAAAACAATCTGTGAAAGCCGCTCGATCGCAACACGGGACGGCTGTGTCTTCACGAGAGGAATACCTCGCGCTTCTCAATGAGATGACACATGCCATCCTGCTCTCCGAGGATTTTGACGCCACTCTACACGCTTTGGCGATCGATATGGCAAGGCTCATCGGCGCGGACGATTGTTATATCACGCGGTGGGACGCGGAACGACAGTTAACCATCCCCACTGCGACCACGGCAAAACTCCCATTCCAGTATTCGCGGGATGCTGAAAAGAACCCCGAGGTTCATTCTCTCACCGCCTCTGTATTACGAGCCGAGCGCGCGCTTGCCATAGAGGATGTATTCAACTCCCCCTATATCAGTATCGAGATTGCAAAGCGCTACCCAGCGCGCTCGGCATTAGGCGTTCCGCTCATCGCAAGAGAGCGGAAATTGGGCGCGGCAATCATTGCTTTTAACGAGCCTCATCAATTTACGGCGGAGGAAACCGAACGAGCGGAAGAGGCGGGCAACCAGATCGCGCTGGCGCTCTGGAACTTCCAACAAAGCGCGGAGATCCAACATCGCCTCAAAGAGAGCCATGCCCTGGCGAAGATCGGGCGCGCCCTTAGTGAAACCGAGCGCGTGGGCACCAGCGGAGTCTTACAACTGATCGTTGATTCTGCCCGCGAACTCATTCCGCAAGTTGAAAAAAGCGTTATTCATCTGTTAGAAGCAGACGAACAGGCTTTATTTGCCCGCGCTGTTTCCGGCTTCGACGAGGGTGAAAAAAAAATTGAGCGGGTACGGATGCGTTTGGGCGAAGGCGTGGCAGGGCAGGTGATCCGCGAGGGGGTTACGATCAACATCGGAGATATACGGACCCATCCGGATTTCATTCGCGGCGAGTCGTTGCCTGAATTTCGCTCCTTGCTGGTTGCGCCGGTGCAAAGCGGCGACCAACAAATTGGCACGATCAGCGTTCAAAGCGCCCTGGCAAACGCTTTTTCCATGAAAGACGCCGAGTTGCTCAACGCGCTGGGCGTGCAAGCCGCCATTGCCATCGAAAACTCCAACTTGTTCGAGAACACGCAACAACGATTAAAAGAGGTGGGCGCGCTCTACCGAACCAGCCGGGGGTTGGCGGCGTCGCTGGATACGGACGAACTCATCAAGGAAGTTGTAAAACTTCTTCACCAAAATTTCGGCTATTATCATGTGCAGATTTATCTGATCGAACCGGATAGTAGAAACCTTGTGATACGCCACGGTAGCGGATATATTGGCGACACGCTTGTGCAACAGGGACACTATATCCCTCCCGGCGAGGGGATCGCCGGTCATGTGGCGGAAACCGGTGAGTCGTTTATCTCCAACAATGTCGATCGCGTGGTTTTCTTCAAGCGCAGTCCTTTACTGCCCGAAACACAATCCGAAATTGCCGTGCCGATCAAGATCGAGGATCGAGTGGTGGGCGTGCTGGATATTCAACAAACGCCGCCGCACCGCCTCACGGATAGCGACCTGCAACTCATGGTCGCCGTTGCGGACCAGTTGACCGTGGTGTTACAAAAAGCCAATTTATATAATACTCTGCAAACGGCTTTACGCCAGGAACAAACGGTTCGCTCGCAATTGATCCAAAACGAGCGTCTCGCGCTTGTCGGGCGATTGCTTGCTTCTGTTTCCCATGAACTGAATAACCCACTGCAAGCGATTCAAAACGCTCTGTTCCTTCTGAAAGAGGAGGCGGATCTTTCCAGCCAGGCAAAACAGGACCTGGATGTGATTCTAGCGGAAGCAGAACGGATGGCGGCGTTGATCGAGCGTCTGCGCAGCGCCTACCGCCCCATGCGCATGATGGATTTTCAACCCGTGGAACTCAACGGGTTGATCGAGGACGTCCACGCCCTGATCTCCACGCATATGCGTCAAAAAGAAATCGCTTTTGAATTTTTCCCAGACGCCAACCTGCCAGCTATTTCAGGCGTATCGGATCAGATTCGACAGGTGGTATTGAATCTGTTCCTGAACGCGGTCGAGGTGATGAAACCCGGCGGGCGCCTCATCGTTCAGACCCAAGGGTTGGTCTCACAAAACGAAATCCTCTTCACCGTCAAAGATACGGGTCCTGGCATCGACCCTGAAATGCTCCCCAGGGTTTTCGATGCGTTTATCACCAGCAAACATACAGGCACCGGGCTTGGGCTGACCATCACACACGACATCATCCAACAACATCATGGGCGCATTGAAGCGGCGAACGACCCGCAAGGCGGGGCGACCTTCACCATTTGGCTGCCAATTCACGAGGAGGGCTTTGAATGAGCGCCAGCGGTCACATTCTGATCATTGACGATGAAGCCAGCCTGCGCCAAACTTTAGCGCGTATTCTTCAACGCGCGGGGTTTGAAGTCACCACCGCCATCAACGGGACAGAAGGATTTTCTCTCGTTTCACAGCACCTGTTTGACATGGTCTATCTCGATATTCGTATGCCGGATGTGAGCGGGCTGGAACTGCTCAAGTCGATCCACGCGAAGTACCCGGACCTGCCGGTCATTTTGTTCACCGCCCAACCCGACCTGAATTCGGCGGTGGAGGCGTTGAGAAGCGGGGCAACCGATTATCTCTTGAAGCCGCTCAAGCCTCAGGCTGTGGTCGACCGCACGAATTCTGTTTTGGCAAACCAACACAAAGAACGGCGCAAGCGCGAACTGCAAAGGCAAATTGATTCTTTGCAAGCCGAATTGAACGAGTTGGAAACCCCAAGGGGCGAACCGGCCGAATCGAAGGCTGAGCAGGCAGCCACGGCGGATGACCGCTTTCTCAAACGCGGCGCGCTCACACTCGACCTGCACACTCGCCGCGTCGCGATGAATGAGCGCGTCATCAATCTTCCGCCAACTTCATTCGATTATTTATTGTCGTTGGCGCGTCACACTCCAAACGTGGTGGATTATCAAACGCTTGTCTCCGAAGCGCAGGGCTATGATGCCGATGTGCGCGAGGCGCAAGAATTAACAAAATGGCACATCCATCACATCCGCCAGGCGATCGAGCCAGATCCGCGCAACCCGGTTCATGTGATTAATGTGCGAGGCACGGGGTATCGGCTTGTCTTAGGCTGAGAGTTCGTGGCGCGCAGTTTCCTGTGCGCCTGCGCGAGGCGTCTCATCAACCCGGGCGCGCAACAAGGGGATACAAACTTTTGCCAACTTTATCCAATTAATTCAAACGGTGCGGCGGGGAAGATCAGAGAAAATAAGGAGGCGATGAACCGACCTTCCCTTCCCATGGTAGACACGCCGGTCAAAATCCTTGTGGTGGACGATCACCCCAATACGGCGACGATGTTAGCGCGCGCCATTTCGCAATTAGGTCCTCAGGTAAAAGTTGCTTCAGCCACCAGCGCCAGTGAGGCGCTGCGCCACGCGGGCAACGACGTTGTGGATATTCTAATTACCGACATGGTGATGCCGGAGATGACCGGGTTGGAATTGATCGAGCAGTTGAACAGCAACCCGGCGGGGCGACCGGCGTTTTCGTTCTTGATCACCGCGTACGACGTGCCGGGGTTGAAAGTCAGCGCGAACCGCCTCAAGGTGAAGGAAGTCATTGTCAAGCCGGTTCATCCCGAGCGGATCTGCCAGATCGTCGCGCGCGCCATGGATGAAATGCATCAGGCGAAGACCGTTCACAAAGAGCCAATCCCCCAGAAATCCTTCACGATTTTGATCGCCGACGACCAGCCCGATAACCTCACATTACTCGCCCGTTATCTAAGCAACGAGGGCTACAAACACATCAAAGCCAAAGACGGCGTCGAGACGTTGACGCTTGTTCGAAGCGACATGCCCGACCTGGTCCTGCTGGACGTCAACATGCCGCGCAAAGACGGCTTTGCCGTTTTGGAGGAAATTCGCGCCGACCCCGCCATCCAACACATCCCGGTCATCATCCTCACCGCGGCGAAACTCGACCTCGCCGACATCCAATCTGGGTTGAACATGGGCGCGGACGATTATGTGACCAAGCCTTTCGACCGCCGCGAATTACTCGCCCGCATCCGCACAAAGTTGCGCGTTAAGCAGGCGGAGGATGTGATCCGACGGCGGAACCGCGAACTTAACCTGTTGCCTGAAATCGGCAAGGAGTTGAGCGCGCGGCTTAACATCGATGAACTGACAACCGTGTTGCTCAAACGCACGGTGGAAACCCTTGGGGCAATGTTTGGTCATATCCTGATCCTCAATCCAACGGGAACGTATGAAAAAACATTCCGTCTCGAATCATCCTCCTCCGACTTTACGCTACCGCAGGGGTTGTTTGAAATCGTCAATGAGTCTCGCCAGGGGTTCATTGTAGACGACACGCAAACCGACCCGCTCTGGCGGGATGAAAAAGAGGCATTCGCCGGCTCCGCGGTCGTTGTCCCCATGTTCGGCAGGCACAGCCTGCTGGGGATCCTGGTGCTCACAAACGAGCAAACCAAATACTTCACCCTCGATCATTTGCTGTTACTGCAAGCCATTACCAGCCAGGCAAGCATCGCGTTGGAAAACGCCCAGTTATACAACATCGTGTCGCGGGAACAGCAACAATTAGCCGCCGTGCTGCAAAACGCGGCAGACGCAATTCTTGTGTTCGATGCCGAATACCGGCTGACTCTCGTAAACCCAGCCGCTCAAAAGTTATTTACCGATTACGAGACAAACCTTGGGCAAACTTTGGAGGCGGGCGCCGGATACGATTCCTTCCTCGCGCTCCTCAACCAGACTCAGGATACGAACGCTTCTTTCGCAGGGGAGGTTGTTTGGCCCGACCAGCGCGTTTTCTCCGCCTCCGCCACTCCCCTCGAGCAGGGCGGGTGCGTGGTTATCCTGCACGATGTGACGCGCTTCAAGGAACTGGAGCGCGTGAAAGATGAGTTCATCGCGATCGCGTCTCACGATCTGCGAAACCCGATCACGTCCATCAAAGGCTTCGGTCACCTCATCAAACAAGCGGGACCGCTCAACGACAACCAGACTGAATTTGTGGAACGCATTCAGAACTCCACAGAGACTATGAGCGAACTCGTGGAGAACCTGCTCGATCTGGCAAAAATGGATTTGGGCGAGGAACCCGCGTTTGAAATTCTGGATGCCACTCGCCTCTTAACGGACATCGCGGATGAATTTAAACCGCAGGCAGAAGCGAAGGGGCTGTGGCTCACGCTGGGGAAAACCGGGACCAGCTCACATGTGAGAGGAGACGCGTTGCAGATCCGTCAGGCTTTAAGAAATTTGATCGGCAACGCCGTCAAATACACGCCGGAGGGCGGCAGAATTTCGCTTTCATCTGAAAACCAGCCTGGGCAGGTGTGTCTCCACATTCGGGATAACGGCTACGGAATCCCCGCCTCTGACCTGCCTCACATCTTTGACCGTTTCTACCGGGTGCGAAATAACGGGCATGACGATGTAAAAGGCAATGGGCTGGGGCTGGCAATTGTAAAAATGATCGCCGAAGAACACGGCGGAAGCGTGGCGGTGGAGAGCGCGCAAGGCGAAGGAACCTGCTTTAGCCTGACCCTGCCGCTGGTCGCCGAGGCATAAGGACCAACTTTTCCCAACTTTTCTACACGAATTCCATCGGTCGTTGCGATGAATTCATGCAAAATATGACTACCGAGATCGTTTTCTCAAAGGAGCCAATCATGTCGACTAAAAAATTATTCGTTTTGTTTTTCGCTCTTAGTTTGATCCTGTCAAGCTGTGGCGCGTCGAAGCCCCAATCGTATACCGTTGGGGTCATTGTGGAGATCAGTTGGTTAAGCCCAATTGTCGATCACTTTAAAACCACAATGACCGAATTGGGGTATGTGGAAGGTGAAAATATCACCTATCTCTATAACCCCGAAGTGGGACCCGACCAGGCGGCATTCGACGCCGAAGCGCAACGGCTGATGGAACAAAAGGTGGATATCTTCTTTACGGTCGGCACCCTGACCACGAAAGCCGCAAAGAAAGCGGTGGAAGGCACAGACATCCCAGTGGTGTTCACCCCGGTCATCAATCCCGTTGAAGAAGGCGTAGTGGCGAGCATTGCCAACCCGGGCGGCAATGTGACCGGCGTGCAAATCGTAGACCGTTCTGCCAAAGCGCTGGAGTGGGCGCTGAAGATCGCGCCCGATACAAAGTATGTTTATATTCCTCACAATCCCGCCGATACTATTACGACGATGGTCTTGCAGGGCATAACCGACAGCCTGCCTCAATTCAAGGTGGAGTTGGCGCCCGGCAGCGAGGTAAACAGTATTGATGAGATGTTGGCGGCTGTTGAAACTTTGCCGGAAGATACCATCATCTTCTTGCCTTCGCCTCTCTCAAGCCTGGAGCCGGGGCTGGAACAACTGAGCGAGGTGGCTAAGAAACAAGGAGTTCCGGTATTTGGCAGTAACAGAGGCGGAAGCGCGCTCTATCTGATTTCCGACTATACAGTGACCTTCGCGGGGGAGGCGGAACAAGGCGCCGCCATGGTGAACCGGATATTGAAAGGCGCCAGCCCCGCTGAAACGCCGGTGGAAACCGCCGATAGCTTTTTGTTCATCAACTTAAATGCCGCTCAAGCGTATGGCGTTACGATTTCAGACGAGATCATCAAGCAGGCAAACACGATCATCCGCTAAGGTAAACGTTTTGCAGACCCCAACGGCTTCTGTCTCTTGGGGTCTGCAAAATATCATTCACAGAATACGTCCAATGGTACGCGATCGAAAGTTCTAGTCGGAGACCCTCTATGAGAAAAAGCCTACAAACACGATTGACAGTCTACTTTATTGCGCTAGTGTTGATTCCTTTGTTAATCGTTGGAGCCATAGGCGCCTGGCAAACCTACAGTGGCGAGGTTCCCCACGCTCTGGAATCTCAGGGGCAGCTCGCAAAACGCGTGGCTGAACAGGTCGAAAACTTCATCGAGGGACGCGAAACCGAACTGCGTTCATTGACTGCTATCAATGATTTTTCGAATGCTACACGGGAAGAACAAACCGTCCTGCTTTCCAATCTGTTTTCAGACCAGACGGTCTACGAGGAACTGGTTCTGACGAACGGCCAAGGCAGGGAATTGATCTTCCTCTCCCGCTCGAAGGTGGTTACACCCGGGGAATTTAGCAATAGGGCTGGTTCCGAAGAATTTGATAAGCCGAAAGAAACGAACGCAACCTATTTTAGCCCTGTCTTTTTCAACGAAGTCACGGGCGAGCCGTATATGGTCGTTTCCGTTCCAATGCTCGACCTTCGGAGCGGCAGGCTCGATTATGTGCTGATCGCCAAGATTCGTTTCAAATCGGTGTGGGACCTCATGGCGCAGGCGGGCGTAACTGGCGAGAGCGCAGTATACATGACAGATAATAACGGTTTCGTGGTTGCCCATGCCAATCCTTCCTTCGTTTTGAAAAGAGCGCAAATCACTCCTCCAGCAGAAAATTCATTTACCACCGGCTTAAGCGGGGCTTCCGCCGCTTTGGCAGTCGAAAAGATTACGTTTGGCGATCAAACCTTTTATGTTCTCGCCGAACAGCCCGCTTCTGAAGCGTTATCGCTGGCTTCCAAAAACATCATTCTGACGATCATCACAACTTTGATCGCGATCGTCGTCGCCGGTTTCTTAGGCGTGCTTGCCGCCCGCCAGATCACCACTCCGATCACTGAATTAGCCGCAACGGCGCAATTGGTCAGCGAAGGCGATTTAACCCGGACGACTCATGTGAGTAATCAGGATGAAATCGGCGCGCTGGCTACGGCGTTCAACCGCATGACATCCCAACTGCGCGACTTGATCGGTTCTTTGGAACAACGCGTGGCTGAACGCACAAAGGCGCTTTCCTCTGTGGCGGAAGTAGGCATCGCCGCTTCCACGATTTTAGAGACAGACGAATTGTTGCAACAGGTGGTTGACCTCACCAAGGAGCGCTTCAATTTGTATCACGCCCATATTTATCTCTTGAACGAAGCCGGCGACACGCTTGTGCTTGCTTCGGGCGCGGGCGCGGCGGGCAGGCAGATGGTCGCCGAAGGTCGTTCCATTCCACTCGACCGCGAACAGTCATTGGTGGCTCGCGCCGCCCGCGAACGAAAAGGCGTCACGGTCAACGACGTGACGCAAGCGCCGGACTTTCTGCCTAACCCGCTGTTGCCCGACACGCGCTCCGAGATGGCTGTGCCGATGATCGTGGGCGAAAACATCATTGGCGTGTTCGACGTGCAATCGGAGGCAATCGGTCGCTTTACAGACGCGGATATCGCCGTTCAAACCACGCTCAGTTCGCAAGTTGCCGTTGCCGTGCAAAATGCCAATCAATACGAGGAAACCAGAGCGGCGTTAGCGCAGTCTGAAAAGTTGTTCAACGCAAGCGATCGTTTGTCGCAAGCGACCAATTTACAGGAATTGATCAAATTCATCGTAGAGTCGCTGGGGATTCGCGCGATCGACCGGGCTATCTTGGGAAGCCTGGCGTATAACGACAGGGATGAACTGGATGGCATGACCATTATTGCAAACTGGTCGAAGAGCGCCGAACTGCCAGCCTCTCCCATTGACACGCATTATTCGAAAGACATGTTAAGTTCCCTGTCTATGTTCACAAGCCTGGAACCGCTGTTTTTTAGCGACGTATGGAACGACGAGCGCGTGGACGAGGCGACCAGAGCCATCGCCCAAAAGGTAAATTATCGCAGTGTTGCGGCTCTCCCCATCTATATTGGATCGCGTCGCGACGCCATTGTCTTGCTGGAAGGACAGCAACCGCACAGTTTCACGCAAGCCGAAACCCGTCTGCTCGCCTCTCTAAGCCCCCAATTTGCCGCCATTTTGGAGAACCGCCGCCAGTTTGAACGGGCGCAAGAACAGGCAAAACGCGAGGCGATGCTTAACTTGATCACACAAAAGATTCAAGGCGCAACATCGATCGAAGCGGCGATGAAGATCACAGCCCGCGAGTTAGGTCATGCGCTGGGCATGAAGCCCACCCTGGTTTCCCTCGATCAGCCCGTGCCAGCCGGCGACGCTCAAAAAGTTACGGAAAACAGGCAATGATGACATTCACTGGAGCCATGTTCCACTTCTTCTTCCCGAACGCGCAAGGAGTCATGAAATGAACTATTCAACACCCGCCTTTTCCGAAGATACCCTGAGGCGAAGACGCAATGCCCTCATTGCGACCGGTCTCTATCTGTTCGCCAGCGTCATCGTAAGCGGATATCTACTGCTTCAGTTTTCTCAAGACCCTTCCTGGCAGATCAAAGTCGCAACGACCACGATGCTTGCCATGTCTATGGCGTGGGTCGTCTCCTTGTATATGATCTGGCGGGGCCGCATTGAGGCGGGAACCTGGCTCACGGTGGCGGTTTCGCTTCTGGGAGCAGTCGGCGTTATCGCTTCCATCTCCGGTCTGGGCGTGATATTCCTAATAGGCTCGGTGTTTCTCTGCGCCATAGTCGCCATCGAAACGTTGCAGACCCGCCAGACAGCGATGATCGTCACAGGCATTGCGGCGGGCTTGCTCTTCATCTTGATGGACGCGTTTCTTCCGTGGGAGCGCATTAGCGCCGCAGGGATTCAAGCGCTGATCACCTTTATTGTCCCTGTGCCGATCGCGCTGTTGGCTTTTATCATTTTCCGTCAGTTCCGCAATTACTCCCTGCGGGTTAAACTGATCTCGTCCATCGTCTCCGCCACAGTAGCGTCCATCGTGATCTTCTCGATCGTTTCGAACAGCATTACAGCCACGCTGATTAACACGCAAGTGGAACGTAACATCAACGCCCTGGCTGATTCAAGCGTTCGCGATGTGACTAACGCCATCGACAGCAACCTCGACTCGCTTAACGCGCTAGCGCTCAATAAATTTCTCCAGGAATCCGTAGCGCAAGAGAATCCCGTTCGGTCGCCGGATAGCGGCGAATTCCAAAGCCTCGATGCGCGCTGGGGGCGCGCGCTCGACAGCGATCCGCTGATCCAAAACGTGATCGCCGACGATCTATCGGCGGAGTTCAGAAATATTCAATCCGTCTTTCCGCAGTTCGTCGAAGTTTTTGTCACAGATCAATACGGCGCAATCATATCGTCCAGCGACCGCACGTCCGATTACTATCAAGCGGATGAGGACTGGTGGCAGGCGGCATGGAACGACGGCAAGGGCGGCGTCTACATCGGCGAGCCGGCATTTGACGAGAGCACCAATACGCTTGCCATTCAAATGGCGATCCCTGTCGCCTCGCGCAACACGGCGGGCAAACCGATCGGGGTCTTACGCGCCACAATCGACATCAACGAATTGGCGGCGCTTGTTTCCGCCAATCAATTCGGCAACACCGGCAAAGTGGAAATTATCTTTCAAAATAATCAACTATTGGAACATGGAGAAACGACCTTAGGGACGATGGACGCGCAAACGGCGTCTATCCTTGACGCGCTATCAGGGGGGTACGCGCAGGTGGAATACGAAGGCGCGCCAAGTTTGGTAAGTAAAAGACCTGTTGTCGCTCCGCTGTCGCCGTACAAGGAATACATTGGCCGGCTCGGCTGGCTCGTCGTGGCGCATCAAAACCTTCAGGAAGCCCAGTTACCCATCACGACGACCAAAAACGCCAATATGGTCGTGGCGATCATCATTGTGGTCGTCATGACGGCGGTCACAATGGGTATCGCTCAATTTATTTCCAACCCGCTTGCGCGTCTCACCGCCGCGGCAGAGAGAGCGGCAACCGGAGACCTTTCTGCCCAGACGGTCATCGATTCGAAAGACGAGATCGGCATACTCAGCACGACGTTCAATACGATGACGTCTCAACTCAAAAATATCCTCGGCGAACTGGAACAGCGCGTGACAGCCCGCACAAAAGACCTCGCGGTCGTGGCTGAAGTGAGTGCCGCCACCTCTTCCATTCTGGAACCTCAAAGGTTATTACAGGAAGTGGTAGACCTGACCAAAGAACGCTTCCATCTCTATCACTCTCACATTTACCTGCTCGACGATGAAGGCAAAAATCTCATGCTTGCCGCCGGGGCGGGAGAACCGGGGCGCATCATGGCGGCAGAAAAGCGCTCGATCCCGCTAGACCGCGAACAGTCGCTCGTCGCCCGCGCCGCTCGCGAACAAAAAGGCGTTACCGTGAACGATGTGACTCTGGCGCCCGATTTTTTCCCCAACCCCCTGCTACCCGATACGCGCTCCGAATTGGCGGCGCCGATGATCGTCGGCAATAAATTGATCGGCGTGTTCGATATTCAGTCCGATCAAGTTGGGCGCTTTACAGATTCGGATGTGAACATTCAGACCACGCTTGCCGCGCAATTGGCAACTTCCATTCAGAACGCGCGCTCGTTCGAGCAATCCAAGAAGCAGGCTGAGTTCGAAGCGCAAGTCAACCTGATCGGCAGCCGCATCCAAAGCGCCTCATCCATCGAAGAAACCCTGCAGACCGCCATCCGCGAACTGGGGAAGGCAGCCGGCGTTTCGCGGGTTAGCGCAAGCCTCGCCAAGCGGCTGGAAGCTGGCAACAATCACGACGGTCGGAACCAATCATGACCCAGCCGCGGAGAACCCTCATGTCTCAAATGAATCAAACAATCAACGGAATCAAGAATAAGATCGCTCTCGGGCGCTGGCGCAATCTCCGGTTGCGAGCCAAGATCATTCTCGCCCTCTTGGCGATTGAAATCCTATCCATCAGCGCGCTAACTTTTTTTGCTCTTACGAGAGCGTCAAAGATCATAACTTCCATTTCCGACAGGTATGAGAACAGCGTCGAAGCCCAGACCGATACGCAATTAACCAACCTGATTAATACGGAGGCGTCTAACGCCGACCAGATTTTCTCCTTGACCCAACACAATTTGATTAAATTGGCAGACTACCGGGCGCAATTGGCGTCGCAAGGACCCGTTTTGAGTCAAGGCGCGTATTGGGACTCTCGGCAAGAAGTTGTTCTGTTGCCCGGCGGTCAATACACGAACTCACGAAACGATCCGGGCACCGTGCTGATCCCAAGTACCGTGCAGGTGAATGACGCGATATATGACGATATTAATATTTCCGCGTATCTTGATTTTGCAGCCCCAAAAATCCTGGAAGATCAGCCGGAAGCGGTGGCTGTTTATTACATTGGCGCGCTTGGGTACAGCGCCTACTACCCCAACCTTGATCTGGCATCCTTCGTTCCTGCAGACTATGATGTTCGCACGGAGCCTCTCTACACCATCGTCACCCCACAGAACGACCCTGACCGGAGCGTCCGCTGGACCGAACCGTATCAAGATCAGGCAGGTACCGGATTGATCGTAACCGCATCCGCGCCTGTATACAATGAAAGAGGCGTTTTCCAAGGCGTGATGAGCATCGACTTGCACCTGGGGCGCATTGCGCAGAATATCTCCCAAATTAAAGTCGGCGACACCGGTTTCGCCTTCCTCGTGGACGACACGGGGCACATTCTCGTCATGCCGCCGGAGGGCTACCCCCTCTTTGGTTTACAACCCGAAGAAGTGCCGCTCGGAGAAACGCCAACGCAAACCGTTCTCGATCGCGGCTCAGAAGAACTGCAAGCCCTCACAACTCAAATGACAGACGGCAAGTCCGGGCTGTCTATCGTGACGATCAACGGCGTGGAATCATACATGGCGTTCACGCCGCTGCAAACGGCAGGCTACAGTTTGGGAATCATCGCGCCGGTCAGCGAATTAAATACAGCCATCGCAAGTTCTCGCCAGGAAGTTCAAAACGAGACAAAGGCCTCTTTATGGATCGCGGCATTCATTCTCCTCGGTCTCTTGATCGTCGCCACCGCCTTAAGTTTTATCACCGGTCAATTTATCGCCGCGCCGCTTGTCCGCCTGACACAAACGGTGGAACAAGTCTCAGCGGGAGACCTTTCCGCTCGCGCCAAGGTCGAATCGAACGATGAAACCGGCTCTCTGGCGGCTGCGTTCAACTCTATGTCGGCTCAATTGAGCGAAAGTTTCGCCACCCTGGAACAGCGCGTCGCTGATCGCACCCGCAACTTGGAATTAGCGGCAGAAGTGGGGCGCGCCGTCTCTCAGGTGCATGAACTCGATGTGATGCTGAGAAACGCTTGCGACCTCATCTTGAAAGAATTCAATCTGTACTACGTACAGGTCTACCTAACCGACACCAGCGGTTCCACTCTCATACTGGAAGCGGGCACCGGCGTCGTTGGCGCTCAACTGGTTGAACAAGGTCATAGCCTGCCCATCAACATCAACTCGATCAACGGGCGCGCGGCAACCGAAAAACGTTCGGTGGTGATATCCGACACCCTCCAAAGCGCCACATTCCGTCCTAACGCATTACTGCCGGAAACGCGCGGCGAAATATCGGTGCCGCTGATCGTCGCAGGCAAGGTGGTGGGAGCGCTCGACATGCAGTCGCGCGCCCCGGGCGTATTGACGGAAGAAATATTGCCCGCTTTCGAAGCGCTGGCGGGTCAGTTAGCGATTGCCATTCAAAACGCCAACCTGTTGGAAGAAACGGAACAAGCCCGCCTTCAAGTGGAAGCGCAAGCCCGGCATCTCATCCGTGAGAGGTGGGCTGAGCATCTGGATGCCATCCACGAGCCGGAACAATTCGGCTTCGTATTCAGCCACGACACTGTGACGCCGCTTTCAGAAGCGGATGAAACCCAACCGGCAGAGGGCGCGCAAGCCGTTGTAGCCCCGATCGCATTAGCGGGTGAAGCGCTTGGGTCCCTGGTGGTCGAACTGAACGACGATGACCGCCGCGAGCATACGAATGAATTAGCCAGCGCAGTTGCCCGCCAGGTGGCGCAACAGATCGAGAACCTGCGCCTGCTCGAAAACGCCGAGCGGTATCGCGCCGAGGCGGAAGAAGCCGCCCGCCGCCTAACCCGCGAAGGCTGGCAAACCTACGCCGAAAAAGCCAGCGGAAGCCTGGGCTATGTGTACAATCTCAAAGAAGTCCTTCCGCTCAACGGCTCGTCGTTCGAAGAGGCGGGCGCGGCTCTGCCACTGAAGGTGCGCGACGAAGTGGTGGGCAAACTTGCCGTTCAAGGCTTGGATTCAAGCGATGCGGAATCGATTGAACTTGCCAGCGCCGTCGCGGAGCGCCTCAGCGCGCACATTGAGGGTCTGCGCCAATACGACCAGACGCAATCCGCGTTGGCGCAATCGGAAAAGTTGTTCGAAGCCAGCCGCCGCATTACGCAAGCCGCAGACTTACAGGAACTGACCGCGGTCGCCGTCGAGGCGATCAACATCCCGGTCATCAACCGCGCGATCATGGGGAGCACAAATTTAAACGCGGAAGGCGAGGTGGAGAGTCTGGATGTTATCGCCAACTGGTGGAACGGAACGGGGCACGAGGCCACGGAGGTTGGCGCCCATTATTCCATCGAGGTCGTGCGCATGATGAAGTTATTTCTCAGTCCGACGCCTTTGTTCTTCGACGACGGCTTCGACGATGAGCGCGTTGATCCCGTCACCATGCAACTGGCGCAACGCTTGAACCTGCGCGCGGTGGCTATTCTGCCCCTGCACGTTGGGTCGAAACAACTCGGCGTGCTAATGTTGGAAGGCGAAGAGCCGCACAACTTCACCGAAGAGGAAAAACGCCTGTTTGTGGCGTTAGGTCCGCAGATCGCCACCATGCTGGAAAACCAGCGTCAGTTCGAACAGACGCAGGCGTCTCTGGCAGAAACGCAAACGCTTTACCGCATCAACGAAGCCATCGGCGGCGCAACAGAACTCGACGTGATCTATCAAACCGTGGCAAAATTATCCTGCGACGAGCTGGGATTTACGGGATCGTGGATCGCGGTATACGACCCCGCAAGCGAGACGTTACGAGGCGTGGCAGGTGAAAACATGCCGGCAGAGAGAATCACAGCCAGCCTGTCCATAAACGAAGCCACGCCTGCCACGCTGGCGGCAAAAATGCGCCACATGGTGATGGTGAACAACCCCGAAAAAGACGAGCGGATGGGAGGCATACCGCCGGAGGTCCTGGCAAGAGTGGGCAAGGCGCTTTCCATGCCCATCATGGCTGGGCAGGAATTGCTGGGCGTGATTGCCGTAACGCGACATCGGAGCATGGCAGATCTCGGCGAACGCGAAGAACGCATGTTGCAAGCGATTGCGACCCAACTCGCCACCGTCATGCAACGCATTAACCTCTTTGACCAAGTCCGCAAGCAAGCCGAACGCGAAGCCATGTTGAACGTGATCAACCAAAAGATCCAGAGCGCCACCAGCGTGGAAGCCGTGTTACAAATTGCGGCTCGCGAATTGGGAACCGCGCTCGGCGCGCCGATGACGGTCGCCCAATTAAGTTTGAAGGATAAAGCCTCTTAGCAGGAATCTACTTGCAGGAGAGAGACCGATGACCGACAACAAAGCCAAACAACGGGTAGAAAAGTTGTTCGCAGGGATGGAACGACCAGACTCTTCGGAATCGCCGAAGAGGAATGGGCACGGCGAACCCGTAGTGACCGCGCCTGCAAATGGCGGAGGTTCGCAATCCAACAAACCCGCTCCCGTTTCGCCGAATGAAAAAGAAGTGGAAGCGCTCAAGGCGCGCATCCTCGAATTGGAATCGCGCCTCAAAGAGAACGAATCGCAAATCTCTTCGGCGCCGCTTCTGTACGAAAAGGAAGAGGTTGGTTTCGCTTACATGGGCGATCAAGTCCTGCCGGTTCGAGGCGACCAGCCCGAGGTCCGGAATGAAGCGAATGTGGTCAAGAGTCCTCTAACCTTTAGCGGAAAGACGATCGGCGAAGTGCAGGTCGCTCAATCGCCCGAACGCCCGTTGACGCAAGACGATATCAAACTGGCGAACACGGTCGCGCAACAAGCGTCGCTTCAGATCGAGAACCTCCGCCTGCTCGCCGCCGCCGAACGCGCGCGCGCCGAAGCCGAAGATGCGACTCATCAATTCACGCATCGGAATTGGGCGAACTTCCTCGACGCCATTCATAACAGCGAACGCATCGGTTACGCCTACGACCAGGCGGCCGTGGAACCGTTTACTCAACCCGCGCCCACACAATACGACCATGAAGAGATCATGCAAGTGCTAGACCAGCAGGTCGGCAGACTCTTCGTCAAAGGCAACGGAACATTTACAGAAGAGGATAAAACGCTCGTCCAAGCGATAGCCAAACAGGTCGGGCAACAGGTTGAGAATATCCGCTTATTGGCGGATGCCTCGCGCGCCCGCGCCGAAGCGGAAGAAGCCACGCGTCGCCTCACGCGCCAGAACTGGGATAGTTACGCCCAGCAAGAAGGAGCCGCAACGGGCTTCGTGTACGACTCGATCAAGGTATCGCCGATGGCAAATGAAACGATCGCGGCGGCTGTTGACCTGCAACAACCTTTGATGGTGCGCGGCGAACCGATCGGACAACTTTCCGTCTCGGGCTTAACAAATGTTTCGGAGGAAGCCAAAGAACTTGCGGCATCCATTGCCAAGCAAACAAGCATCCATCTCGAAACCTTGCGCCTGACCGAAGAGTTGCAAAAACGCGCCCAGGAGTTGAAGGAACTCGACCGCCTTAAGTCCGCGTTCCTCGCCAACATGTCGCATGAGTTGCGCACGCCGATGAACTCGATCCTCGGTTTCACAGATGTGATGCTCGAAGGCTTGGACGGCCCGCTGACGGAAAACATGGACAACGACCTGCGTCTCATCCAAAAGAACGGACAGCACCTCTTACACCTCATCAACGATGTGTTGGATATGGCAAAGATCGAATCGGGCAAGATGAACTTGAACCTTGAGAAGTTCAGAGCGCACGCCCTGCTGGATGACGTGGTGAGCATTACCTCGACGCTGGCGGCTGACAAGAAACTCTCGCTCGTCATTGACGACGCGTCGGATCAAACCATTGAAGTCTATGCCGACAACACGCGCTTGCGGCAAGTGATGATCAACCTTGTGAACAACGCCATCAAATTTACCGAGGCGGGCAAGGTTACGATCTGCGCAAAGCCCGTCGCCGGAGCGAGAATCTTGATCTCGGTCAAAGATACCGGCATCGGCATTCCGCAGAACGATCTTGAATCGGTGTTTCAGGAATTCACACAAGTGGACGTATCCACCACGCGCAAAGCGGGCGGAACGGGTTTGGGTCTGCCGATCAGCCGCCGTCTCGTTGAAATGCACGGCGGGCGCTTGTGGGCTGAGAGCGCCGGCATCCACGGCGAAGGCTCGACCTTCTTTGTCGAAATGCCTCTCGAAGCGCGCGTTACAGAAGTGGTAGAAAAACGAGAAAAATAATATGGCAACGCCCAAGTATCTTGAATGTAATCTCTGCGGCAACCAACAGCCGTACGAACCCCTCGTTCCCGCAGTCTGCAAAAATTGCGATTCGCAATGGCTGGAGGCGCGCTACGATTACAACGCGTTCAAGCGCGAAATTTTACGCGGCCTCCCAAACCGCCCCTCGAACATGTGGCGTTATCAGGATGTCCTCCCGCTGAACGACCCCGCCTCGTTGGATCTTTACCCCGCCGGCGGGACTCCCCTCTGGCTGTCGCAGCGCTTCGCTCCGGACCTTGGGCATGCTTCAGTTTACATCAAGGATGAACGCTACGGGCCGACCTCCTCCTTCAAAGATCGTCAGGCGGCGGGAGCCGTGGCGGCGATGGCGGAAAAAGGAATCAAAGAAGCGGTCATCGCCTCCACAGGCAATGCCGCTGTCGCCTATGCCGCCGCATGCGCGCGCGCGGGAATCAAACTCTGGGTCTTTATGACCAGCCTCGTGCCGCAGGAAAAACTGCGCGAGGCGGCGTTATTCGGCGCGGAGGTGATTCGCGTCAGCGGCAATTACGACCAGACCAAACAGATCGCCGCGCAATTCGCGCAACGGCGTCAACTCCTGCTCGATCGTGGCGCATCTTCCATCTCTGCGCGTGAAGCGATGAAGACCATCGCGTATGAAATCGTCGAGCAACTCAATTGGCACGCGCCCGATTGGTACATCCAGGCAGTCAGCGGCGGGTTGGGACCGCTGGGCGTGTATCAGGGCTTCAAAGAATTATTCAACATGGGTCTCATTGACCGCATTCCCAAACTGGGAATTATCCAAGCCGCAGGTTGCGCCCCGATGGTGAATGCTTTCAAAGCCGGCAAAGATTCCGCCGAGGCGGTGATTCCCGAAACGAGCATCATCATTTTATCCACCGGCGATCCCGGCAAAGCCTATACTTATTTATGGAATCTCACCCAGCAGTTCGGCGGCGTGATGGAATCGGTGACCGATGCCGAAGCGTTCGACGCGATGCGCGCGCTTGCCAAAAGCGAGGGCATGGCGGTCGAACCGGCAACCGCCGTCGCCTTCGCGGGACTCGAGAAGTTGATCCGTACCGGCACAATTGGAACCGACGAGAAAGTTGTCGTCAATTGCACCGGTCACACGTTCCCCGTTGAAAAACATGTGCTTGGCGATCAATGGGCAGTGGATGTACACTTGAGCAAAGATCAATCTCCCGCCCCGCGCGAAGGTCTGCAAGCCGCGCTGGAAAATCTGGATGAAAAGGCAACCACTGTCTTGCTCGTGGACGATAACGCCGACGACGCCTTGCTCATCCGCCGTTTGCTCGAAGGGCACAAATCCTATCGCGTCTATCATGCCAAAGACGGCTGGGAAGGTCTCGCAATGGCTCGCCAAAAATTACCCGACCTGATCGTCTCGGACCTCACCATGCCCGGCATAGACGGGTTCGGGTTCGTTGAAGAACTGAAACTCGACCCGCGCACAAAAGATATTCCCATCGTCGTGGTCAGCGCAAAAGACATCACAACCGAAGAACGAAAACGCTTGAACGGTCACATTCAAGCGGTGTATCAAAAAGGCTCGCTTTCCACCAAAAAATTTGTGGACCAGGTGATCCATGTCATCGAAGAATCCAGCGAACCGACAGGAGAGCAAACATGACAGCGCCTATCGTTCTATACATCGAAGACCACCCGGACAACATGACTCTCGTTCGGCGGGTGCTGCAATCGGAAAATTATACGTTGATCGAAGCCTGCACCGGCTTACAGGGAATCCTCCTTGCAGAAACCGAAGAGGTGGATTTGATCTTGCTGGACGTCAATCTGCCCGATATTGACGGCTATGAAGTTGCCCGTCGATTACGCGCCAGCAAAAAAACCAGGCTGGCTGAGATACCCATTGTTGCCGTTACCGCCAATGCAATGAGAGGCGACGATGCCAAGATTCTCGAGTCGGGCTGTAATTTTTATCTATCGAAACCGATTAACATTCAGGAGCTTATAGACACCGTGGAAGGATTAATTCAGTTGGAAGCCCGAGGAGTTAGGTCATGACAGAAATACATAATATTCTCTATGTGGAAGACAACCCGGATAACACCATGCTCGTCAAACGCGCTTTGGAAGCGCGCGGGTACAAATTGTTACATGCGCCGACTGGCATAGACGGCGTTGCAAAAGCGGAAGCGGAGGATGTGAGCCTCATCCTATTAGATATCAACCTGCCGGATATTGACGGGTACGAAGTGGCGCGGCGGTTGCGCGCCAGCGCGAAACGCGAACTGAGTTCGGTGCCGATCATCGCCATTACCGCCAACGCCTTGAAAGGCGACGCCGAAAAAGCGCTGGAAGCCGGTTGCGACGTGTACATGTCCAAGCCGATCAACATCCGCGAATTGTGGGCGCGTGTGGAAGCGTTCGTTCCGACCCCGTAAAATAATGACCGCCTCTCATTTATCTCATCTACTCTGTTCGGGATGCGGCGAGAAGTATTCGCATGAAGATCTTCATACGTTTTGCCCTACATGCCAGTCGCCGCTTCTCTCTGTGTACGATTTGGAAAAAGCGCGCGGCCACGTAGACCGCGATGAGATCACTCGCCGCACACGAGGCATGTGGCGCTGGGAGGAATTCCTCCCGGTGCTCCACCGCGAAAATCAGATCTTTCTTGGCGAAGGCGATACTCCTTTATTAGCCCTGCCTCGTCTCCAACAAGAATTGGGGCTGACGAATCTTTTTGTGAAAGATGAAAGCAGTAACCCGACCGGTTCGTTCAAAGCGCGCGGGTTAGCCGCGGCGGTCTCCAAAGCCAAAGAACTCGGCGTCGAAAAAGTAATCATTCCCACCGCGGGCAATGCGGGCGGCGCGATGGCGGCATACGCGGCGCGCGCAGGCTTAAGGGCGCACATCTTCATGCCCAAAGACACGCCGATCGCCAACATCGAAGAGAGCCGCATGACCGGCGCGGAAGTCATCCTCGTGGACGGCCTCATCAGCGACGCGGCGGGCATGGCGGGCATCAAAGCGCGCGAAGAAGGTTGGTTCGACGTCTCCACGTTCAAAGAGCCATATCGCGTGGAGGGGAAAAAAGTGATGGGCTACGAACTCGCCGAAGCCTTCGATTGGACGTTGCCCGACGTGATCGTTTATCCCACCGGCGGCGGCACGGGTCTCGTGGGCATGTGGAAAGCCTTCGCCGAACTCGAGGAACTGGGCTGGCTCGAAAATACAAAACGTCCGCGCATGGTCTCGGTGCAAGCCGAGGGATGCGCGCCGGTGGTCAAAGCCTTCCAAGCCAAAGCGGAGTTCTGCGACTTCTGGACGAATGCGCAGACAGTCGCTTCGGGCTTGCGCGTGCCGAAGAGTTTCGCCGATCATCTCATCATGCAAGACATTTACGACAGCGCCGGGACCGCCGTCGCGGTGAGCGACGAAGCGCTTCTCGAAGCGCAGGGACAGCTGGCTCGCGCCGAAGGAATCTTCGCCGCCCCCGAAGGCGCGGCAACACTAGCCGCCCTCAAAGATTTGATCGCCCACGGCTGGGTTCAGAAAGACGAAAAAATTGTTTTGTTCAACACAGGGTCGGGATTGAAGTATTTAGATCGCAAAAACTAGCGGCGCGTACCGCAAAGTTCACTTTGCGAAATTAAATTCATGCCGCAGTTGAACTGCGGCATGATCGCGTTTATCTCAGGTTGCAAAGAATCCGTGAATCGCAAGATACTCTTCGACAGGCTCAGAGCAAGAATCTTGCGGTACTTAAAACCCCACAAACGGATTACTCCTCTTCTCCTCCCCCACCGTCGTTTCGGGACCGTGACCAGAAAGCAAACGCGTATCATCGGGCGTCGTAAATATCTGCTCGCGGATACTTTTCACAAGAGTTTCCCAATCGCCGCCGGGGAGGTCGGTGCGGCCGACGGAGCCAGAGAAGATGAGGTCGCCGCAGAAGCAGACGCTTCGACTGCGCTCCCCTGTCGGGTCACTCCGCTCAGCGCGAGGATTGGAGGCGGGAACGTATAAGGCGCAGTGACCAGTTGTATGTCCCGGCGTGAAGCGGATTTCAAAATCCACCGAGCCGAGCCGCAATTTCATCCCGTGTACAAAATCAATCGTCGGTTCAGGACCCGGGTCAATGTCGAATCCAAAATACGCGCCGCCACCGCCTGCTCGCCACAACACATGGTCGTTCGGATGCAACGCCACGAGCGGCAGAGGGTTCAACGCATCGGCAATCACCGCCGCGCCGCCGATATGATCGAAGTGCGCGTGCGTGTACCACAGGTGACCGATGCGCCAGCCGCGTTGTTGCGCGGCATCCAAAATGATTTGCCCATCCCAGGCGGGATCAATGACCGCGGCTTCTTTCGTTTGCGAATCCGCGACGAGATAGGCATTGGTTTGCGCGGGACCAAGAGTGAACGAAACGATCTCAAGCATAGACCAATCTCCGAGGGACGATCATACTGATGATAATGGAAACGCCGATCAACACAAGCGCGAGCGGATAGATCGAAAATGGATTGCTCTCATAGATCAACCCTACAAGAGGCGGGACAAGAATATAGATGATCGAGTTGATTGTTTCGATCACGCCGTAAGTTAATCCCATTTGCGATGGATGAACAAGCGAACGCGCCTGCGCCGCCGCCAACGGACGCGACGCGCGAAAACCGCCGAGCAAAAAATATCCGAGAGCGAGAATCGGCGTCCCCGTTCCGCGCCAAAGGATGAACGCGAACGCGGCGACCATCACCTGCGCGATGACGTATCCGCGATGCGGCTCGACGCGGCTCAGCATGATCGCCATGAGCGAATTGCCCAACGCGCCCAACCCAAACACAAATCCGATGTTTGACAGCGAGAGTCCGCGCGCGTCTTCTAAAAAATTCGGCGTGAGCGGCTGGGCGATGTACATGGCAAAAACGGCGAACCCAATTACCCCAAAAAAATATTTCAGGCGCGTGTTGTCCGATAGATTAAGCGGAGGCGCTTCAGGGTCGTGCTGATCAATCGGCTGGTTTTGAATCAAAAGAATCAGAAGCGATGAAATCACAAAGATTCCCGCCGCGACAGAATATACCGAATGTAAGCCGAAACGCTCGCCGATCCAACCGCCGGTGATAGGACCCAGCGCCATGCCCATGCTGAACGTGGCAGTCGTCATCGAAAGCGCGGCGCTAACCGACCACTCCCCGCGCGCGGCGGTGACATAACTACTGAGCGGCGAAGAGACGAACGCCGTCAAGGCATAACACATCATGCCGACGAGAAACATCGGCAGGTCGCGCGCGAATGCCATGACAATCGTCGAGAACAATCCCGTCAGCCATGCGATGACAAGCAGAGGTCGGCGACCGATGCGATCCGCGAGTCTGCCTGCGGGAATATGCGTGATCGCCATCGCCGCGCCGAACGCGCCGAGGATGAGTCCGATCTCCGCTTCACTGCTCCCCAACTCTTTGAGATAGATGGGCTGGAAATTAAAAAACAACCCTTCGCCGAATCCCCATGTGAGCAGAGCGAGTGCGATAAATACAAGATTACGATTCAAACCTTTCCTCCGATACGCTGGATAAATTCCAGCGCCGACTCAAATACCTGCTGACGAGCCGCGTCTTTCGTGACGACGTGGCCTGATCCGCCAATGGACAGTTTTGTCCGCCCTTCTGCGTTGACCAACTCGGCGTAGATCCTTTCCATGTTTTCGGGCAACACATACGCATCGTCCTTCGAGTGCATGAGCAACACAGGCGCGTGGACATTCGGCAGAGCGGCGCGCATTTCCAGAATCAATTTTTTCAACTCCGCCGTCGAGCGGATGGGGTTTTGCGGATACGAAACCTGCTCACGATATGCGTCCTTGTCGAACCATCCGCTACCGGGTTTGCCTTTTCCCTTGGGGTTATATTTTTTGAAAACGCTGACGAGTTTCAGCATCCAGATCGGATAATCACGCGGCAACGTAAACGGCGTAGACATTGCCACAACTCCCATCACCTTCAACTTTATAGACATCAACAGCGAAAGCACGCCGCCCATCGAAAGCCCGATCAAAATGATGTTTTGCGAAACGCCGCGCAACAGATGATAACCATCTTCGACGGAAGCCATCCAATCCGTGTAACGCGAGCGAACCATATCTTCCGGCGTGGTGGCATGACCGGTGAGCCGAACACCGAGGCAGGTATAGCCATGCTGATTCAAAAATTCCCCCAGCAATCGCATCTCTTTGGGAGCCCCGGTGAATCCGTGAACGAGCAGGCAGGCGGGTTTGGTCGAGTCGCCAAGAAAGAAAAACGGCTCAGCCGTTTGAATGATTTGAGACATAGTTGGAATTATAGACTATCTGAGGCGCATCGATACAAAACAGGTTCTTGTCGCGCATTAGATCTTGTCGGGCATTAGATCTTGTCACACATTAGATCTTGTCGCAGTTGCACTGCGACAAGGCAGACAGCACGATTTATCTACGATTTACCACGCATCCACGCGGGGCGGAGACTTGCCACCTTCTTAAACGTCGGACAATTTTTTTGATGCGCGCCTTGCAAATACCCCGTTGACATGAGGAACTCGTTCACGATCTCGCCGCCGGTGAACACAAATGTCTTCTTGAACAGTTTCGTCCACTCGTCCTTTGAACACGGATGATGCGCGTCGAGCCAGCCTTTGAACGAGCCGAATTCTTTTTGCAGTTTGCGAATCCGCTTGGCGTTCTCGATCGCCGCGTCCACTTTCAGGCGGTTGCGGATGATCCCCGCGTCGGCGAGGAGGCGGGCGCGGTCTTTCTCGCCAAACTTCGCCACCTTTGCAATGTCAAATCCACGATAGGCTTTGCGGAAGTTCTCCGCCCGCTTCAGAATCAGAATCCACGAAAGCCCCGCCTGATTGATCTCAAGGATCAATCGCTCAAAGAGCAGGTTGTCGTCATCGAGCGGGAATCCGTATTGGGTGTCGTGGTAAATCTTGTTGAATAAGTCTTCAGGATGTGAATTGACGTAATCGCAATAGGTGGTCATGTAGGTATTCCAGTTAGGATGATTGATCTGCGGAAAAATCACTTTTCCATTTCGCACGCCCCTTATCAAGCCAATTGTCAGTAATATCTTTACGATCTGACCACATGCCAAAAACTTCGCGCGTTAATTCGATTTCTCTCAATGTTAACTTTTTGCGAGAACGGCGACGCTTGACTTTGCCAATCTTTGAAATATTTATATCGGGGTAGTTCATTCTCGGCATAATCTCTCCTAGTTGTCCGAGTACACAATTTTCATATCGTACTCTTCCAGCAAATGGTAAATCAAAGCAATCAGAATGGTAATTTTACTCTTCAACCTGTCTTCGTAAGTCTTCTTTTATATCGTCAGGCAATTCATTCCAAGGGATACCCAACAACGCGGCTTGAAGTCCCCACAACATGTTGAGCGTCACCTTTTCAGGATACGCGGCTTTGACGCGCTTGTACGTCTCAACGACACCCAGCCGCGCGACATCATCGAGGTTATGCACGCCAACCGATGCCAGCCATTCACTACTTTTCGGACCGAGATTTTTCACAATGCAATTTCCATGATCGGAAGGATACGCGGCGTGCCATCCACATCGGAATGTCGTTCGCCGATCTTCTTCATTCCCATTCTCTCATAAAATCCCAACGCGTTCGGATCCGCTTCGAGTTGCAGAGACTTGTAACCGCGTCCTCGCGCGAGAGCCGTTGCATGATGAAACAATTCCTTGCCTACACTCCTCCCGATGTATTCGGGCAAGACCCAGAGATTTTCGAGCCACGCGATTCCGTTGTTGTCTTCTAATGTGTAAAACGCAATGGGCTTCTCGTCGTCAATAGCCGCCCAGCCTTCATGTTCTTCAAAATAATCATAGGCAAAGGTTAATTGCGGAGTCCAAATCTCCATCCACCGTTCGGGGTAGCCCCAGTGACGTTTGGCAGAGACGGCAAGCTCCGAAAGGAGTCCATATTCGTCTGCGCGAACTTCTCGTATCAGCATCGCAGGTCCAAATTTTATTTGCGGCAAACCTAATTGCAAAACAACCAGCCGAATCCATTGAAGTATAATGATTCCATTGACGGGTCTTGCAGGAGGTTTGAAGTGTTTTACCAAGTCGTTTGGTTTATATGGATTATCGTTATTGGGTTGAGGGTGATTTCGCCTCGTCTCATCCAGGATGATGCCCAAACTTGGACGCAAATCTCATTCACGATCATACTATATTTTTTCACCATCATCACGGCATGGGGGACAGGAAAAAAACTGACCGTCAAACTTATCGACTCTACTATTCTGGAGCAAGCCCTAATTGCGCTGGCTCTTGGTCTTGGGGTAATCTCTATTGGCGTATTGATCCTGGGTTTAGTCGGGCAATTGACCGTCCTTGCAGTTTACATTTGGCTGGCAATGTGCGGTTTTGTCGCTTCGTTCCAGTGGAAAGATATATTCGCAACGCTTGCCAAACAGGGACGGCTTCCTCTTTGGAAATTTTACACAAGCCAAAAAGGGTTGGAAAGAATATTTCTGCTAATCTTTTGCGTAGCCATGTTTGCGTTAATACCCATGATATTGACGCCGGTTCGGGATTACGACGCTCTCATGTACCATCTTCAGATCCCGCGCCTCATTTTGGAACATGGAGGCTATTATTTCGACTCTGAATTCTATCGCCTCTCCTATCCCGCCCTGACCGAAATGCTATTTCTCGTCGGCATCGCTTTTCAGGTCGACATCTTCTCTCAATGGATCGGTCTAACGTATACCATCCTGTTTTTTCTTAGCGTGTATGCTTATGGAAGGCGATTCTTCAACCCGTCCATCGGAATCCTCGCGGTTTGTATCTTGGCAGGAAACCCGGCTTTTCCAACCTACGCAACCTCCCCGGGTAACGATTTTTCATGGGCATGTTATGACTTCTTGTACATATTGACCCTCTCAATTTGGGCTTCGATAAGCGATCGGACACAAAGGAATAAATTTCTCATCCTCGCCGGTAGTATGGCAGGGTTGGCGGCGGGAACAAAATATTTATCCATTCCTTTTATTGGCATCGCGGGACTTCTCGTTTTGGGATTTTCCGTGAAATTTAAAGACGATACAAAATGGTCTCCGTTGAAGAATCTGGCAATATTCGGTCTCATAGCGGCAATGATTGCGTCGCCGTGGTACATCAAAAATTTGGCATGGGCAGGCAATCCGTTTTACCCTCTCGTTTTTGGCGGACCCGGGTGGGGCGCGCTTCAGCAAGAACTTTTCAACGATTACATGGGTAGTTTTGGAACCGGTCAAGGCATTATGGATTTCATAATGATCCCGATCAATCTTTATCTGGCACAGCCTCGATTTGCAACGTTATCCCTTGAAATAATCCATCCGTTGCTTTGGCTGGGCTTCGGCATCTTCTTCATTAAGGAAGGGTGGAAGAATCATGCGATTCTTGTTATTTATTCACTAACCGGATTTATCGTTTGGAGTCTCAGCATGGATGTGATTCGATTCCTGCTCCCCCTTTCAGGCTGTCTCGCCTTACTGGCGGCTTGGGTCATGTCCGCTTTTCCCAGTTCCGTCAAACGCATTACATCCATCCTCTTCATTGCGGGCTTTATGCTGATCACAATCGCTTACCAAATCGGCGAAATTTCCAGCACGGGCACGCTTCGATACCTATTCGGAAAGATCACAACCGCCGAATTTCTTGAAGAAAATGTATATGACTACAAGGCAACAGAGTTCATCCTCGAAAACATAGGCAAGACAGATCGCGTCCTGTTTCTCTGGTCAGGGCAGGGATATTACTGCGATTCCCGGTGCCTTCCCGACGATGAACAGACCAGGGCGATTCTTCTAAGCACGGATTCCCCCAACCCACAAACACTGGCTCACGAACTAAAATCGAGCGGTGTGACGCATCTTCTTCTAGGGAAGCCCGATGCCTATTGGTTCATCAGCCTGCATGATCCAAGGCGTCTCCACAGAAATGCCCTGGAGTATTTTGAAACTATTTTTCTTCCCGCATGTGGAAAATCAATATTCAAAGACAATCTAATCGAGTTACACCAAATCACCTGCAATTAGAGAACTCGCCTTACGCAGAATGTCCCGAGGAATCTCGCGGAAGCCCGACAAGCAAAGCAACGGGTCCCAGAATCAACAGCCACATCGCAACGCCGAGACCGAACTGGTCGGCGAGGAAGCCGAGCAAGAGCGGAAGAAGTTTCACCAGCGGATCTGTCACCGCGCCGATTGCCATGATGCTGGCGGATTGACCCGGCAGGCTGGAATAGAGTCGTCCCTGCAAGATGGAGTACCAGCCCGTGTTGAATAGGTTGACGAGGATGACGAAAATCAATTTGGGGATGAAGCCGGGGACGAGCAAGAACCCTGCAAAAGCGAACAACTCAACGAGGGCGGTGCGGCGCAGAAATTGAATCGTGTCTTTTTGGCGATCAACAAATGGGATGAACAGAAAGTCGGTGATGAGTCCCATCGCAAGCCAAACCGTGACGGCGATCCCTGCTTGGGTTTGGGTGACACGGCCCACATCCACGAAATACAAGGCGAGGAAACTGAACAGCACGTCGAGCATCAAGTCGGCGAATTCGAGCAGGATGAGCCAACGCCAGACTTCCTTCCGTTTCAATGCGGCAAACGCGGCGCGGAATCCGTCGAAGACAACGTTGAACGAGGGGAACGAGGGAGAGGAATCTTTATCGGGCGGTAAAAGCCGCCACGCGGCGAGCAGGCAGAACGTCGAGAAAGAAGCGAGCAGGGCGTACGTCCCGCGCCATCCAAGGCCGAGGTACACAAAAAGTCCGAGGAGGATCGGACCGGTCAAAACTCCGAGCGACCCGGCGAACGTCCAGCGCGCCATGTTTTGTTCGTGGCGATTCGAGTCGGAGTCCATCAGGTTCGCTTGCGAAAGATTTACAAACGCGCCGGAGGAGGGGTTAAAAAGGATGAAGGATGAAATCAGAAGGATGAAGGAATAACTTGCGGAGGTTAGAAAGAGGGAAACGGTGAACAGCAATCCGCCAGCGAGGATGAGCGCGCGGCGTCGCCACACGTCGCCGAGGATGCCGATGAACGGTTCGATGAACGCGGCGAGGATGCCCGGCGCGCTGAGGAGCAATCCAATTTGTGTGTAGGTGAGGCGCAGTTCGTCGCGGATGAGGGGCAACGCCACTTCGCCAACGCCGAAGACGAGTTCGTCGAGGAATTCGATGAGGAGGTAGATCATGAGAAGGCTGAATTATGAGGGGTGAAGGATGAATTGGGAAGACAGGGCTGAGACAATTTGCTCCTCAAAAAGATTGACGTTCTTGCGCATCGTAGTATAACTGCCGCAAAAAAGAGGCGACATGAGCATCTGGTTTACTGAAGAACTCCATCCCTATTACCGCAAAGGGATTCGCGTCAAACGCATCCTTGCCGACGAGCAAACGCAATACCAACATCTGCAAGTGGTCGAAACTGAATTTTTCGGCAATGCCATGATCCTCGACGGCATCATCCAACTCACCGAACGCGACAACATGGGCTATCACGAAATGATCGTCCACGTTCCGATGCTCGCGGTGGGCAAGCCGAAACGCGCGCTCATCGTCGGCGGCGGCGACGGCGGGTCGTTGCAACAGGTCTTGCGATACGACTCGGTGGAAGAGGCGGTCGTCTGCGAATTGGATCAGCGCGTGGTGGACTTGTCGCGCGAACACTTCGCCGCTTCTTTCGGGGACCCTTGGGCTGACTCGCGCGCGCGGCTGATCGTGCGGGACGCCTTTGCGTACCTCGAGGAGAATCCCGGTCAATTCGATGTGATCATCTCCGACACCACCGACCCCATCGGCATGGCGGAACGACTCTTCTCGGATGAATTCCAAAAACTCGTCGTCCGCGCGCTCGTCCCCGGCGGCGCGGCGGCGACTCAATGCGAGCAACCGTTTTTCGATACCGAGTTGATCAAGCAGATCTATCAATCGGCGCAAGAGAAAGTCAAACATCCCGCGTACTACTACGCCAACATCCCCACCTACCCCGGCGGCGGGATCGGATTCATGTACATTTCCGATACGCCCTGGGAAAACGGGTTGAAAACCCCCTACCCGTCTGGAAAAAATAATTACCTCAACCCTGAAATTCACAAAGCGGCGTTCGCCCTGCCCGAATTTTTCAGAAAGGAACTGTACGGCTGAACTGAGTAGCTTACAGAATGCCCTTTGGACGCAGACCCTTGCACCGCCCGCAAGGGCAGGTGAAAACGCCGATTTCGCTGATTCAAAAGTAAGGAAATCCGCTTTTTCTGCGCGAGTCTGCGTCCCGAGTTTGAAAGTGTAAGGTATAGGACTGACGCAGTTGAACCTGTTGCGCCGTAGTTGCACTGCGGCGGCGGCAGTACAACTGCCCGCCAACTGCGTAAGTCCTGAGGTAATCAAACGGCTGAACTAATCTCCGAGTAAATTACTCGGAGATTAGTTGTCTATTTCAACCTGCCTCTCAATGTGGCTCGTCCACGGTGGAAATCTGCATTGATTTAATTACGGATTCCGTTTGCCAAACTGCCTATACTGAGAATGCGGTTTGCGTTCGAGGTACCGAGCGAGCGCAAGAGGAGCCGCGCCAGAAAAGAGAGAAAATGTATTACGGAACCTTGAAAAGTGTCTCCAAAGCAGTTGCGCTTCTGACGATAGCGGTTTTACTTTCCAGCACAATATTCGCCGCGCCCAGATCTGTTCGGGCGGCGCCGGGGGATACGACCAGAGTCTCGGTGGACGCGGTCGGCGCACAGGCGAACGAGGCGTCCAAGCGGCCGTCCATTTCAAGCGACGGGCGCTTCATTGCCTTCGAGTCGGACGCGAACAACCTCGTCCCTAACGATACGAATGCCGCTACGGATATCTTCGTCAAAGACCGGCAGACCGGCGAGGTGACGCGCGTCTCCGTCGATTCGAGCGGCGCGCAGGCAAACGAAGGCTCCGGCGGCGCGGCGATCTCAGGCGATGGGCGTTACGTGGCGTTCGTCTCCGATGCGAGCAACCTCGTCGCCAACGACACGAACAACACCACGGATGTTTTCCTGCGCGATCGGCAATTGGGGACAACGATCCGCATCTCGGTCAGTTCGAGCGGCGAACAGGCGAACGATCTTTCCGATTTCCCTTTGGCGATTTCCAGTGACGGGCGTTTCGTCGCTTTCAATTCCGATGCAACCAATCTGGTCGCCAACGACACAAATGAAGCGACCGACGTGTTTGTGCATGACAACCAGACCGGCGCGACCGAGCGCGTCTCCATTGCCAGCGATGGGACTCAATCAAACTCTTCCTCGTACCACCCATCCATTTCAGCCAACGGGCAATTCGTGACGTTCACTTCCAGCGGCGATAATCTGGTCAGCGGGGATACGAACAACAGCGCGGATGTTTTCGTGCGCGACCGGTCAGCCAACACGACAACGCGGGTCTCGGTCAATTCGAGCGGCGAACAGGCAGACAAAGGCGGAGGCAGTCCGGCGATTTCAGGGGACGGCCGATTCGTTGTATTCTTATCCGAGTCAGAGAATCTCGCGCCGGAAACCGATGAGGTGGCGAACGGCAAGGATCTTGTCTACGTACACGATCGCCAGATGGGACAAACCATCCTTGTCTCAGTATTCTCAGATGGTAGTGTGATGACCGTGGGTTTGTTAGACCAGCCAGTTATTTCCTACAATGGGCGATACGTGGCTTTCGCCTTCGTCGACAAAGGCGACAATAATGGGATCGCGAATATTTGGACGCGCGATCTTCAGAGAGGCGAATCCGTTCGAGTGAAGTACGGCAACGACTCATCCTTCAGTCCATCGCTTTCGGCGAATGGAGGCATCGTTGCCTTCTGGTCCAGCGCCTCGAATCTGGTCAGCGGGGATACCAATGGAGTCTCGGATATCTTTTCCAGCGAGGTCGCCTATGGTCCAGACCGCAACCCAACGGTGGTTTCGGTTACTCCTCAGTGCGGGCAGATTAACTCTCAGTGCCCCTATCCAACTCCGTCCAGCGTTTCGTTTATCGTGATCTTCTCAGAGCAAGTCTCTGGCGTTAGCGCGGATGATTTTTCCCTGGAGGCGCTCGACGGCATCACCGGCGCTTCCATCACAGGGGTAAGCGGATTCGGCAGTGAATACTTTGTCACCGTTGATACCGGTACAGGCGAGGGCAAACTACGCTTGAAACTTGTTGACAATGATAGCATCCAAGATACCGCCCTCAACCCACTGGGGGGCGCCGGTATAGGCAACGGGGATTTCACCACCGGTCATCTGTTTTGGATCGACAAGAACAATCCCGTTGTCGCCTCCATTACGCGCGCCGATCCCAACCCAGCCCCGGTCGGAACCGCGCGCTTCACGGTGACCTTCTCAGAAGGAGTCTGGCCCGTCAATCTAAACGTTTTTGCCCTGTCCACTACGGGTAGCCTTTCGGGCGCCAGCATTATAGAGATTTCACCGAGGGTAGATGAATTCCAAACGACATCAACGTACACCGTCACGGTAAATACCGGTTCCGGTGAAGGCGCCCTGCGCCTGGACTTGAATGACGATGACAGCATCCGCGACTGGAGAGATAATCCATTAGGAGGCGCAGGCGCGGGCAACGGTAACTTCAACACAGGAGAGGCGTATATCATTGGCAATAGCATCCCTGCTGTTACCGGAATCGTTCGCGCAGATGCGAATCCCACTTCGGCGAGTCAAGTCCGCTTCACGATCAATTTCTCTGAACCGGTCTTTGGCGTGGATATAAGCGATTTCGCTGTGGCGACCACAGGCAATATCGCCGGCGCAACTCTCGCGGACATCACCGGGACGGGAACATCGTACATCGCCACCGTAAACACCGGCTCCGGTGATGGAACCCTCCGCCTCGACCTGCTCGACAACGACAGCATCATGGATAGTTCCAACGTCCCATTGGGCGGAAGCGGAGCGGGCAACGGGAATTTCACAACGGGCGAAGAATACAATCTCAATCGCGCGGCTCCCACTGTGACCTCGATCATACGCGCCGACGCAAACCCATCCACTGCCGAGAATATTCGCTTCACTGTCACCTTCTCCGAGGTTGTCAGTGGAGTAGACATCAGCGACTTTACCCTCTTCACAACGGGAAATATTACCGGCACATCCGTAAAAGAAGCGAACGGATTCGGCAATCTATACACAGTGACGATTGGAACAGGCACAGGCAGCGGAACGATCCGCCTCGACCTCGCGGACAACGACTCCATTGTGGACGCGTCCAGCCTCCCCTTGGGCGGACTCGGCGCGGGAAACGGAAACTTCACAGTTGGCGAGGAATATTCCATCAACAAGACTCCCACGGTGATCCTCTCCCAGATATTCAGCTCGAATGGCACGAACGACGGCTGGATACTCGAAACCAGCGAAGACAGCAATCAAGGCGGCGCAAAGAACGCCAACGATACCATCTTCAGGCTTGGCGACGATTCGCTGGACCGCCAATATCGAGCGATCCTACATTTCCCCACTTATTATCTGCCGGACAACGCCGTGGTGACCGAAGTAACCTTGTTGATTCGAGGTCAAGGCGTTGTTGGGACAGACCCATTCACCACTCATCTGGGCATATCCATTGACATTCGCAAAGGCGTGTTCGGCAACCTGGGACCATTTGGCATCAAAGCCCTGCAAGGATCAGATTTCCAAAACCCCGCCAGCCTGAGTGCGGCAGGCTTGATCTCGAATAACCCGATCAGTGGTTGGTATATATCCACATTGAACAGCGCCGCAAATCCGTTTATCAACCCGACGGGCATGACCCAACTACGCCTCGCCTTCCAGTTGGACGATAACGACGACTTGAGCGATGATTACATCACGTTCTTCAGCGGCAATGACAGTACGCTTTCCAATCGCCCTCAGTTGGTTGTCAAGTACTACATTCCAAAATAAGTCGTCACATCCCATGGTTTCAATCAAAAAGGACACCGACCGGTGTCCTTTTTGATTGAATCAATTCCCGTTTCCACGTTTATAATCTTTGCCTATGAACTTCCTCATCACAGGAGCCGCGGGATTCCTCGGCTCTTCGCTTGCCAACCAGCTCGCCCGCGAGGGACATCAAGTCCGCGGGCTGGATGATCTTTCTACGGGCGATCCCAAATCACTCTCGCCTGATGTCCACTTCACGCGCGGCGATGTGAGCGACCGCCCCAAGTTGTGGACTCTGCTTCAAGAGGTGGATGTCGTCTATCATCTCGCGGCGCGCGTTTCGGTGCCTGAGTCGGTTTTGTATCCGCGCGATTACAACAACGTCAACGTCGGCGGGACGGTCGCGCTGATGGAGGCGATGCGGGATGTCGGCGTACGCCGTGTCGTTCTCGCCTCCAGTGGGGCTGTGTACGGCGATTTAGCCGATCAGCCGCTGACAGAGTCCTTCACCCCCGCGCCGCGTTCACCGTATGCCGTCTCCAAACTTTCAGCGGAATACTACGTCCGCACGATCGGCGGATTGTGGGGAATCGAAACAGTCAGCCTGCGCATCTTCAACGCTTACGGACCTGGTCAACATTTGCCCGCGTCACATCCGCCCGTGGTGCCGCATTATTTGAGGCAGGCATTACGCGGCGGGACATTGGTCGCGCACGGAGACGGCTCGCAAACCCGCGATTACGTTTATGTAGATGACGTGGTCAGCGCGTTGGTCGCCTCTGCAACCGCGCCGAACATCAATGGATTGGTCATCAATGTCGGTTCGGGGACGGAGACCAGCATCAAAGATTTGATCCAGCAGGTGCTTGACACAACGAACAGCAAAGCGGAGGTCATCTACAACGCGAAGACATCAGGCGGCGTCTCGCGTATGAGAGCAGACCTCTCGCTGGCAAATCAGAAATTGAATTATCGCCCGTCGCTGTCGCTGGCGGAGGGGTTACGGTTGACGTTGAAACGGGATGAGAGATTTAAGTGATTCACCACAAAGGACACGAAGTACACAAAGTTTAAAGGCATTGAACCTTCGTGACCTTTGTGTCACTTCGATGAACTCAGTGCAAGCCTTCGTGGTAAAAAATGATTCATTCACGAGATTTTTATGATCGCCCCACATTGACCGTCGCCCGCGAACTGATCGGCGCGCGGTTGGTGCGGATTCTCAACGGTAAGAAACTGGTTGGGTTGATCGTGGAGACGGAGGCATATATCAGCGAGAAGGATTTGGCGTGTCACTGCAAAGCGGGGCGGACTCCGCGTACGCAAGTCATGTATGGCGAGGCGGGTCATGCGTACGTCTATTTCACGTATGGGAATCACTGGATGTTCAACGTGGTAACGGAACGGGTGGATTTCCCTGCGGCGGTGTTGATCCGCGCGATTCAGCCGATCGAGGGAAGCGAGATCATGTCGAAGAGGCGCGAGGGGCGCGACACGTTTGGTCCAGGGAAGTTGACGCAGGCGATGGGGATCACTCGAAGGGAAAATACGGTCGACTTGACTGAACCAGCCTCCCCGTTGAGAATCGAAGCGGGAGTCCAAGTCCCGAATTCGCTCGTGACGAAAAGTCCGCGTGTGGGTTTAAACAATACACCAGAGCCATGGCTGTCGAAGCCGTGGAGGTTTAAAGTCAAGGACTGGAAGATCGAAAATAAATCTGTGTAATCTGCGAAATCTGCGGATGCAAATAAGGAGACAGCATGGGATTACTCGAAGGCAAGAACGCATTGGTGTTTGGGTTGGCGAATGACAAATCTATCGCGTGGGGAATCACGCAGGCGTTTCATCGCGAGGGCGCGAACATCGGGATCAGTTACGCGGGCGAGATGCTCGAACGGCGCGTCAAGCCGCTGGCGGAACAAGTGGGGTGCCAATGGCTCGAAGAATGTGACGTGACGAAAGACGATCAGATCGCGGCGGTGGCGGAAAAAGCCGCGAAACATTTTGGGAAGATCGATGTGCTTGTTCACTCGATCGCGTTTGCGGGACGCGACGAGTTGAGCCGACCGTATTATCAAACGTCGCGCGAGGGATTCAAGAACGCGCTGGATATTTCCGTGTTCTCGTTCGTCGCGTTGACGAATGCCTTCCTGCCTCATTTGAATTCGGGCGCGTCGGTGATGTGCCTCACGTACGGCTCGGGCGCGACGAAGGTTGCGCCGCATTACAACGTGATGGGCGTGGCAAAAGCCGCGCTGGAATCTTCGACACGCTATCTGGCGTATGATCTGGGTCCGCAAAAGATTCGCGTCAACGCGATCTCGGCGGGACCGATCCGCACATTGGCGGCGGCGGGCGTGGGCGGCTTCCGCGACATGTACAAGCATTTCGCAGATCTGTCGCCGTTACGCGAGAACGTCACGATTGAAGATGTGGGCAACACGGCAGTGTTCCTTGCGTCGGATCTGTCCGCGCGAATTACGGGCGAGGTGTTGTACATCGATTCGGGGTTCAATATCATGGGCGTGCAGATGCCGAATAAGGAAGAGAAGGGTGAGGGGCAGTAGAAAGTGGAAAGTGGATAAGTAGACAGGTAAACACGTACACAGGTAGACACGTGAGTTGCAAGACTCGCGTGTCTTTTTACTTGCGTGCTTGTTTCCGTGTGTACTTGTCTACGTGTTTCCGTGTGTACGTGTTTACGGTAAAATCAACCCATGTTCAAACGCAACGCAACACCAGCAGAAACACAACAACCCGCCGTAGGAGCGGTCGAGCGCATCACATCGGTGCTTGGGTCGGGAGTCATTTGGCACGGGAGCATCAACGGTTCAGGCGGCGTGCGCATCGAGGGCGCGTTCGAGGGCGAGATCGCTTTGCGCGGAATGCTCGTCGTCGGCGAGACGGGACGCGTCACTTGCCAGAACGTGCGCGCAAACGCGGTCATTGTCGCTGGCGCGGTGCGCGGCAACATCACGACTCAAAAGTTGGAGATTCGCGGAAGCGGTCGCGTGTGGGGAGACGTGGTCACCACCGCGTTCGTGACGGAGGAAGGCGCGTTCCTGCGCGGACAGATCCGCATGGAAGAAACGGTCGAACTCGACCTTGAGCCTGCTCCCGAAACGACGCCTTCGGAAGCCGCCCAAGCCGAGTCCATTGCGGCGATGCCGATTGTCATCCCCGAAGCCGAGAAGACGCAAACGATTCGCAAGAAGAAAAAGACAACGGAATAACATAAACTGCTATTGAACCGCGAAGTGCGCTAAGAGCGCGAAGATTTTGTTTTTTCTTTGTGACCTTCGCGTTATTCGTAGTAAATATTTATTTATGAACTCACTGTCTGCAGTTATCTATTTTCAAACTATTAAGTATGTCACCCTGAGCGACAGCGAAGGGTCTCTTACACGATGACGGAGATTCTTCGCTCCGCTCCATTAGACTTGAAGTAGTATTGGAGTTGCCAAACAAGGGCTGAACAAGTCTAGAGCCGCTCACGAGGCAAACGCCGAGTCAAACTCAAATTCTGAAGCAGACCCAGC